>CAZSRN010000086.1:0-1469 GCA_964609115.1 uncultured Veillonellaceae bacterium
GACATTGTTCGTTGTACCGGCCGGATCATGCAGGTGCCGGTAGGCGAAGCTATGGTCGGGCGTGTTGTGAACGCGATGGGGCAGCCGATTGACGGCAAAGGGCCAATCCAGACCACTGAATTTCGACCGGTTGAATTTACTGCTCCCGGAATTGCTGATCGTCAGTCGGTTAAAGAACCTTTGCAAACAGGGATCAAGGCCATTGATGCAATGATTCCCATTGGCCGTGGACAGCGTGAACTGATTATTGGCGACCGCGGCACAGGCAAGACGGCCATTGCAGTGGACACGATCTTGAATCAAAAGGGTCAGGGCGTTATCTGTATTTATGTGGTTATCGGCCAAAAGGCTTCCACAGTAGCGCGCCTTGTTCATAATCTTGAAGAAGCCGGCGCTATGGAATATACGATTGTGGTTGCCGCAACTGCGGCTGACAATGCGGCATTGCAGTATCTGGCTCCCTATGCCGGTGTAGCCATGGGCGAATACTTTATGTATAATGGCGGGCACGTTCTCTGCGTTTATGATGATTTGTCCAAACATGCGCAAGCTTACCGCGCCATGTCGTTGTTGCTGCGTCGCCCGCCTGGACGTGAAGCTTACCCGGGCGATGTTTTTTATTTACATTCTCGCTTGCTGGAACGGGCGGCTAAACTTTCTAACGAGAAGGGCGCCGGTTCTCTGACGGCTCTGCCGATCATCGAAACCCTGGCCGGTGACGTTTCCGCCTATATTCCGACCAATGTCATTTCGATCACGGATGGACAGATATTCTTGGAAAGCGAATTGTTTTATTCCGGCATTCGGCCCGCTATCAACGCTGGTATTTCAGTTTCACGCGTTGGCGGTTCTGCGCAGATTAAAGCCATGAAACAGGTTGCTGGACGCTTGCGCCTTGATTTGGCGCAATACCGGGAGTTGGCTGCTTTTGCCCAATTTGGGTCGGAACTTGACAAATCTACCAAAGCGATGCTGGATCGTGGCCAGCGATTGACGGAACTTTTGAAACAACCCCAGTATAAGCCAATGCCGGTTGAAGAACAGGTGATCAGCATTTATGCCGGTGTTAACGGCTATTTTGATCATGTCTTGCCTCACGCTGTTCCGCAGTGCGACATCGACTTACAGAAGTTCATGCGTTCAAATTACCCGGAGATTGGCAAAACCATTTCCGAGAAAAAGACGCTTGACAAACAGACGGAAGAAGTTCTGAAAAAAGCACTGAAAGAGTATCAAGACACGTTTACAACTGAAGCGACGAGGTGATGACGAATGTCAAGCACAAGTGACATACGGCGTCGTATAAAAAGTGTCAAAAGCATTCAACAAATCACCAAAGCGATGAAGATGGTTGCGGCTGCGCGACTTCGGAAAGCACAGGATAAGGCGCTTGCGTCCAAACCATATACGGATAAAATCATGGAAATTTTGGGTAACGTTGCTCAGGGGCTTGAAAATTTTAGCCATCC
>CAZSRN010000086.1:1479-8524 GCA_964609115.1 uncultured Veillonellaceae bacterium
TACATTTAATATCGGCTCTGAAAGCCAGAAAAGATCATAGAAATTTTGACCAATGTTGCTCAGGGAATCGAAGATTTCAGCCATCCTTTGCTTGCCGTCCGTGAAGTCAAAAAAGTGGGATATCTGGTTCTGACCTCCGACAAGGGGTTGGCTGGCGCTTATTCTTCCAATGTAATAAAAGAATCGCTGCCATTTGTTAAGGGTAACGATAGTGTCAGCATCAGTACGGTAGGGCGCAAAGGAAGGGATTATTTCAAACGCAGGGGCTATGTAATCGATCATGAGTATATCGGTATTTCTGAAAGACCGACATATCAAGATGCTGCACAGGTGGCCCGAGATATGGCAAACGACTATATATCGGCAAAATATGATGAGATTCATATTGTGTATACCCGGTTTTATTCTCCCGGCCATTTTATGCCGGAAGCATTGAAATTATTGCCGCTTGATTCGCCTAAAACTCAAGCTGATGCAATGCCGGAAATAGTATCCCAGCCGATTATTTTTGAACCTTCCGCCACGATTGTGCTGGAGGCAATGTTGCCGCTATACTTGGAAACTGTTATCTATGGAGCTTTGACCCAATCAGCAGCCAGTGAGCTTGGTTCGCGAATGTTGGCGATGAGTTCGGCGACCGATAATGCCCAGGAATTAATCAGTACACTTATTCTCAATTATAACAAATTGCGCCAGGCCAACATTACCCGGGAAATTTCGGAAATCGTCGGCGGCGCTGAAGCTCTGAAATAGTTGGGATACAACGATGACAAAATCTCTCGGCCGTGTCAAGTGATGAACGGTCCCGAAATAGGAGGTTGTTTGTGAATAATACGGGTCGAGTTTTACAGGTTATTGGACCGGTTATTGACGTGGAATTTCTGCCTGAGCAGCTTCCCGCAATTTATAACGCGGTTTCCATTGAACTCGAAAGCAATGGCGCAAAGCGCAAAATCATTGCGGAAGTCATGCAACACTTGGGTGACAGCACTGTCCGTTGTGTGGCGATGTCATCCACGGATGGATTAATGCGGGGCATGGAGGCAATTGATACCGGAGCTCCGATTAAAGTTCCTGTTGGGCAAGGTACGCTTGGACGAATCTTCAACGTTCTTGGCGAAACCGTCGACAACGATCCCGCCCCTGTCGTAGCCGATGACAAGTGGCCCATTCATCGGCCTGCTCCAAAGTTGGAGGACCAGACGACCAGCACGGAGATCCTGGAAACGGGAATCAAGGTCGTAGATCTGATTGCACCGTATTCCCGGGGAGGAAAGATCGGACTGTTTGGTGGAGCAGGCGTTGGCAAAACAGTTATCATCATGGAACTCATTCGCAACATTGCTACCGAACATGGCGGCGTATCGGTATTCGGCGGCGTAGGTGAACGTACCCGCGAGGGAAACGATCTTTGGACGGAAATGAAAGAGTCCGGTGTTATTGAAAAGACGGCGCTGGTTTACGGCCAAATGAACGAACCGCCGGGAGCACGTATGCGTGTCGGCCTGTCGGCGTTGACTATGGCAGAATATTTTCGTGACGTGCAGGGGCAAGATGTGTTATTATTTATTGACAACATCTTCCGCTTTATTCAGGCTGGTTCCGAAGTATCTGCATTACTTGGCCGTATGCCGTCCGCGGTTGGTTATCAACCAACTCTGGGTACGGATGTGGGTGCGCTGCAGGAGCGTATCACATCAACGCAAAAAGGATCCATTACTTCTGTTCAAGCTGTGTATGTGCCGGCCGACGATTTGACCGACCCGGCGCCTGCGGCAACTTTTGCGCATCTTGATGCGACGACTGTTTTGTCCCGTCAGATTGCCGAACTCGGCATTTATCCGGCGGTAGATCCGTTGGATTCGACATCGCGAATTATGGATCCCAATATCATCAGCCAGGAACATTACGAAACTGCACGCAGGGTTCAGGAAGTTCTGCAACGCTATAAAGAGCTTCAGGACATCATTGCAATTCTCGGCATGGAAGAATTATCGGACGATGACAAGCTGGCAGTATCCCGTGCCCGTAAGATCCAACGGTTCCTCAGTCAGCCATTTTTTGTGGCGGAACAGTTTACCAATATGCCTGGAAAATATGTTCCCATCAAGGAAACCATCCGGGGCTTCCAAGAAATCGTTGACGGCAAACATGATGATCTGCCGGAAGCTGCATTCTTCATGGTTGGAACCATCGATGAAGCGGTGGAGAAGGCCCGTACGCTGAAAGGGGAATAATACGATGTCCACGATAATGACTCTGGATATCCTGACTCCCGAGCGAAGCGTGTGTAGTGTGGAGGCGGATATTATAATCGCCCGCGCACTAGACGGCGAGGTTGGTATACTGGGAAACCATGCCCCGCTGGTTGCCGCTCTCGATATTGCACCACTCCGTTACCAAAAAGACGGCGTAGAACATGCCGTAGCAGTAAATGGCGGTTTTTTGGAAGTAAAGGACAATCGGGTTTCGGTGTTATCGCCGACTGCGGAAACTGAAGCGGAAGTTGACTTTGCTCGCGCGGAGGCGGCTAGGGAAAGAGCGGAGAAACGACTAGCCGCTCCTTCTCCCGATATTGACATACGGCGAGCCGAGCTTGCTCTTCGAAGGGCGCTGATGAGGCTGAAAATTGCCGAATTTGTTCGCCGGTAATAGCATAGTAAGGAGCAACGTTTCAATTGGAAAAACTATTCATTCAGGGGGGACGCAAACTCTCCGGAACGGTGAAGGTCAGTGGCGCAAAAAATGCCGTGCTGCCGGTTATCGCCGCTTCGTTGTTAGCGTCTACCCCTTCTGTTATTGAAGAAATACCGGATTTGGATGATGTCAGGACAATTACGGAAGTTTTGCAATATCTCGGTCTTGCCACCCGATGGGAGAATCCGGGCAGTCTTTATATAGACAGTACGGGAATCAAGAGTTGCGAGGCTTCCTACGAGTTGGTTCGAAAGATGAGGGCTTCTTTCTTGGTGATGGGCCCTTTGTTGGCCCGTTTCCAAGAAGCGCGGATATCTTTGCCGGGCGGTTGCGCTATTGGCACTCGGCCTATTGATTTACATTTGAAGGGGTTTGAGGCGCTCGGGGCGGAAATCGTTTTAGGACATGGATTCATTGAGGCTCGTGCGCCTCATGGACTGCAGGGCGCCAGAGTGTACTTGGATTTTCCCAGTGTTGGCGCTACGGAAAACATTATGATGGCTGCCAGCTTGGCCCAAGGACGGACTGTCATCGAGAATGCGGCACAGGAACCGGAAATTGTAGATCTGGCCAATTATCTTAACGCAATGGGAGCAAAAGTTCGCGGGGCTGGGACCAATGTGGTTCGAATCGAAGGTGTTAGTCGGCTGACAGGTACCAACTATGCTGTAATTCCAGACCGGATTGAGGCGGGAACCTATATGGTTGCTGCAGCGATAACGGGTGGCGATGTGGTGTTGAAAAATGTTTTATTTGAGCACATGAAACCTCTTGTGGCCAAACTCAAGGAAGTTGGAGTCACCATTGAGGAAGAAGTGGACCAGATTCGGGTAAATGCGGCAAAGTCTCCACTATTTTTACGGTCAGTCGATATTAAGACATTGCCTTATCCCGGATTTCCCACTGATATGCAAGCGCAATTTATGGCGCTAATGACAGTGGCCAATGGATCCAGTGTAATTACGGAGACTGTATTTGAGAACCGATTCATGCATGTGGACGAGCTGAAGCGTATGGGGGCAAATATCAAAATCGACGGTCGGATTGCCATGGTTGAAGGTGTGACGCAACTTACAGGCTGTCCGGTAACAGCTACAGATTTGCGCGCCGGTGCGGCGCTGGTCATTGCCGGCTTGATTGCACAAGGAAGAACGGAGATTGGTTCGGTTCATCATATTGACCGTGGTTATGATCGGATTGTTGATAAATTCAAGAGTCTTGGCGCCGATATATCTAGACACGAAGCGGAATAAGCAGCACAGCGGAGGGATTGGCGTGAATTTTGGGTTAACGCAGGATATTGGAATCGACTTGGGAACTGCAACCATTTTAGTGTATATCAAGGGACAGGGCATCGTTTTGAACGAACCCTCAGTTGTTGCCAAGGATGTTGACTCGGGCCGCATTCTTGCTATTGGTGAGGAAGCGCGTCGCATGATCGGTCGTACCCCGGGGAATATTGTTGCGGTTCGACCTTTGCGCGAAGGTGTTATTGCCGATTATGAGAATACAGAGCAGATGCTGCGGTATTTTATTGAAAAAGTCGCGGGAAAGGCTTTGTTTTTTAAACCACGGATTATGGTGTGCGTTCCGTCCGGCGTGACCACGGTGGAAAAACGAGCGGTGCTGGAAGCTGCTGTGCAAGCAGGAGCCAAGGATACCTACCTGATTGAGGAACCATTGGCAGCGGCGCTGGGTGCGGGTTTGGATATCGCTGAGCCTTGCGGGGCGATGGTTGTAGATATTGGCGGTGGTACGACCGATGTGGCGGTGCTAAGTCTTGGCGGAATTGTTGTCAGCTCTTCCATTCGTGTTGCAGGCGATATGTTCGATGACGCCATTATCCGCTATCTGCGCAAGGAACAGAAACTGATGGTTGGTGAACGTACCGCAGAAGACATAAAAATAAAAATAGGAACTGCATATACAGACCTGCGTAAGGAAAGTATGGAAGTCAGAGGCCGGGACTTGGTGTCGGGGATGCCGAAAACCGTGGTTATGACGTCGGCGGAAACGCGTCAGGCCTTGGCAGAACCAATCGGATTGATTGTCGATTGCGTCAAAAATGTGTTGGAACGAACTCCGCCGGAACTGGCATCGGACATTATTGACCGTGGGATTGTGATGACCGGGGGCGGAGCTATGTTGCATGGGCTCGATATTCTGATTACCAAGCAGACGAATATTCCCAGCCATCTGGCAGATGACCCGACCACTTGCGTAGCGAGGGGAACCGGTATTGCGCTGGACTCGTTGGAGATGCTAAGCAGCCATTTGACCAGTGTCCGCAAAACCGGACATAAGTAGGAATCCAATATGGACCGGATAGGAAGATAAGCGGAGGGCTTGTAAAAAGTCTCGTAACATGCTCTTCTCCCGGCTCAATTTGTTTGTTCTTTATTTTTCATGGAAAATACTAATTTAAGAACCCCGCTCATTTTTCCGATACCTGTAGGTAGAAGGACAAGTGAAGCGGGGTGTTTATTTGATTCGAGGCATTTATATTGCAGCGTCTGGAATGCTGGCCGAATCCCTGCGCGCCGACGTTACCGCGAACAACCTGGCCAATGTGAATACTGCCGGATTCAAAAAAGATTTTGCGGTAATGAAAGACTATGCCAGCCGACAGATCAAAAGGATCCATGATGGCGAAACCGAGCCGGAAATTGGAACCATGGGGGCAGGGGCATGGGTTGACGCCATAGCGACCCGCCATAGCGCCGGGATCATGCGAAATACAAACAATAGTCTGGATTTTGCATTGGAAGGCAAGGGCTATTTTGCAGTGGAAACTCCGGCGGGTATCCGTTTTACCCGGAATGGTGCATTTACCCGGAGTGCGAACGGTGAACTGGTGACTGAAGACGGATACCGTGTGCAGGGACAAAATGGACTGATCAACCTGGAGGGAAACGGACAGAAAGCGAACGTCACCGTGTCGGAAGATGGACGGATTTTCCTAGACGAAGTCGAAAATAATTCATTTCAATTATATGGCTTTGAAGATGAAAATCGGTTGCGAAAGGAAGGAAACAATCTGTTTCGTCCACCGGAAGGGATGGAACCACAGGCGGCGACAGCGACTGTCCGGCAGGGTTTTCTTGAAATGTCCAATGTTAACGTGATTTCGGAAATGGTGAATATGATTGCCGGATATCGGGCGTATGAAACAAATTCTAAAGTGGTGCAAACGCACGATACATTGCTTGACAAAGCAGTAAATGAAGTTGCAAGAGTGTAGCAGTTTCTAACTAAGACAAAAAGATAAGGGGCCGGACCTTTGCGGAGGCCCCGCATGCCGTCGAACGACTGAGACGGCTGATTTTGGCATCTGAGGAGGTTTTTTTGCATTATGATGAGATCTTTGTGGACCGCGGGTTCCGGAATGGTAGCACAACAAGCAAACATTGATGTGATTGCCAACAACCTGGCTAACGTCAATACGACCGGGTTTAAGAAAATGCGAACGGATTTTCAGGACTTGATATACCAAACCATTCGTCAGGCTGGGGCGACAACCGGACCCGACAACATGCTGCCGACAGGTGTACAGATGGGCCATGGAACCCGACAAGTGGCAACGCAGCATATCTTTACCCAAGGTAGTATGGAGGCGACGGGCAGTGCGCTGGATGTCGCCATTCAAGGCGATGGCTTTTTTCAGATTACGATGACGGATGGTACGATAGGATATAGCCGTGACGGAGGTTTCAAAAAAGACGGGCAGGGACGAATTGTGACGTCGGAAGGCTATTTTTTGGAACCTCAGATTACGATTCCGACAAATGCCACGGCAGTAACAATTTCGGCCGAAGGCGTCGTGACAGCTACGATTCCTGGACAGACTGATCCGCAAACCTTGGGGCAACTTGAGATTGCCCGGTTTGTCAACCCAGCTGGTCTGGATAGTATTGGAGGCAACCTGTTTAAGGAAACCGCGGCATCCGGGACGCCAACCGTTGTCAATCCCGGCAGTGACGGAGCGGGTACACTCGTCCAAAAGTACATTGAAATGTCCAATGTGCAGGTTGTGGAAGAAATGGTCAACATGATTGTTGGGCAACGGGCTTATGAAATTAACGCCAAAGCGGTGACGACGTCGGATGAAATGTTGTCCACGGCGAACACGATGAAACGGTAGGTGGGTGAAATGAAACGGACTCTGGCGGCTATCCTTTGTATAGGGTTGATGCTGGCGCTGTGTCCGGTTGTTTTTGCTGCCAATGTTTCCGTAGCGGTTAAACCTGAAACAAAGGTTGTCGGTCCGTGGGTTACACTGGGCGATATAGCGGTTGTCAGCGGCGAATCGCCGGAGCGCGTGAAAAAGTTGAAGGAACTCAATTTGGGA
>CAZSRN010000087.1:0-8386 GCA_964609115.1 uncultured Veillonellaceae bacterium
AAAAATTACCAGCACCACCGCCATGATAGCGCCAGCCCAGAACATGTTCCATGTCGGTTCCAAAATATTGCCGTCCTTACTCAAAAATTCTTCTGACAAAATTATAGTGCAAAAACTCCGTAACCGAAGTTTTTGCACTATAATTTTGTCATTTTTTATGCCATTTTCAATCGATATTTATGTCTTCTCCGTTCAGAATTTTTTTCATATTCTTCATGGGACACATTTTGCCGCACATGGTACAGGTATCCTCATGTTCCGGTTTGGAGGATTCCCGATACCGCCGGGCCTTCTCCGGGTCAATGGCCAATTCGATCATCCGGGGGAAATCCACTTCCGCCCGCGCCGCGCTCATGGCATTATCCCAATCCCGCACTCCCGGCAGCCCTTTGGCAATATCTGCAGCATGAGCTGCGATCCGGGAAGCGATAATGCCTTCCTTCATATCCTCCAAATCCGGCAATCTCAAATGTTCAGCCGGCGTCACATAACACAGAAAATCAGCGCCGTTAGCCGCCGCGATCGCTCCGCCGATTGCACTGGTAATATGGTCATATCCCGGGGCGACATCAGTGACAAGTGGCCCGAGAACATAAAAGGGCGCACCATGGCACAGCCGTTTCTGCATCATCATATTACCGGCAATTTCATTGATCGCCATGTGACCGGGGCCTGCACATTACGCTCCCACGCTCGTTTGGTCAACTCGCCGAGCGTAATCAGTTCTTCCACCTGGGAGGCATCGGTTGCGTCATTGATGGACCCGGGACGGCAGGCGTCTCCAAGGCTCAACGTCACATCATACTCTACGCAAATATCGAGCAACCTGTCAAAGTATTCATAAAAAGGATTTTCCTGATGATTCATTTCCATCCAGGCAAACAGCAGCGATCCGCCACGGGACACAATGTTGGTCAATCGCTTGTTTCGTTTCACGCGTTCGGCCGTTGCCCGATTCATCCCGCAATGAATCGTCATAAAATCCACACCATCTTCCGCATGGGTCTCTACAACTTGAAAAAATTCATCCACAGTAATTTTTTTCAGCGCTTTATCCAGCAGGCCAACCGCATCATACATCGGCACCGTCCCAATCATCGCCGAAGAAGAATCAATCAGACGTTTGCGGAACGTCTGCGTTTTGCCGAAACAGCTCAGGTCCATGATCGCTTCTGCTTTTAATTCAATGGCTTTATGCGCTTTCGCCAGTTCCAGGTCAAGATCGCAGCATTCCTTGGAAACGCCCAGATTCACATTGATCTTTGTGCGGAGTCCAGTGCCGACGCCTTCCGGGTCCAGACGTGCGTGGTTTTTGTTGGCCGGAATCACGACCTGTCCCAGGGCAACGAGTTCCCGCAAGCGCTGCGGATCCATTTTTTCCTTGTCGGCCACAATTTCCATCTGGGGCGTTACAATTCCCTTTTTAGCAGCATCCATTTGTGTCGAATACTTCACTATCCATCCCCAACTTTCCTCATTATTCACACAAAAAAAGAAGCATGCGCAGAAAAGCTTGCTTCCCGATCTTCATCGCTTCCCTACGGTGGTATTAACCACGTCAGGTTCCAAGGGTCGGACTCGTCCTCTCAGCCTTGCGGCCCCCCCAGCTCACTGTGCTATTCATTTGATTTCTATTGTATTCCTTACACTTTTTTTTGTAAAGAAGATAAACGCGCGGAAAGCAACTCGTTTTATTTTAAAATAGATATTTCAAAAAATATATTGCTTTTTTATAGACGATATTTTATTATATCTATGAAAATCATTTTTCTTCAGGAGGTTTTTATGCAACCCCATAATAAATTGTGGCAAGCAACGTTGGATGAACTGAAGCAAGGTTATATTTTTGCGTCCGAAACTTCACAGTTCACCTGTCTCTGCTGCGGCATGCGAACGGAAGCAGGCCGAATCTATCCAATCAACGAGCAATTCTTCGATGCAGAAGCCGCCATGAAAATGCACATCCGGCAAAAGCACGAATCTCCACTGCACTTTTTGTTGCAACTCGACAAGCGGTGGACGAGTCTGACCGAACTGCAAACCCGCCTCGTCGGTTTATTCGCCTCCGGTGTGAATGACCAGGAAATCGCCGGCGAAATCAACGCAGGAAGTGTTTCCACTATCCGAAACCATCGTTTTCTGTTACGGGAAAAACAAAAACAAGCCAAGCTGTTTTTAGCCATTGCCGAGCTTATGGAAGAACAATCTGCGCAAGCCACCCAGCGCATGAAAAAATTTTTTCCCGCCAACGAAACGGATGCAGAAACCCAAAAAATCCTGTCCACTTATTTCCCCCAGGGAATTGACGGGCCTTTATCGACCTTTCCCACGCGGGAAAAACGGCGCTTGATCCTGCTGAAACAAATTGTCACCCGGTTCCGTCCCGATCAGATTTATAACGAAAAAGAAGTGAATGCGATTCTCAGCGCAGTCTATGAAGATCATGTGATGCTACGGCGTTTATTGGTTGATTACGGCCTTCTTTCACGCCGAGCCGACGGCAGTGAATATCGGCGCACTTCAACAGACTCAGAAAGCCCTGAAAAATCAAATACGGAAACAGAAAAGGAAGATGAAGTAATGGATGACCGAAAAAAAGAGCTGATCCGCCAATACAAAGAAACTCCTCGTCCGATGGGCGTATTTCAAATCAAAAACAATGCAAACGGCAAAGTATTCCTGCTAAAAGCATTGAACATTCCCGGCATCATCAACCGTCACCAATTGGAACTGCAGCGGGGAATGCACAGAAACCATGAATTGCAGAATGATTGGAACCGTTATGGAGAAGCTGCTTTTTCTTTTGACACTCTCGCCACCCTGAAACCGGAAGAGCATTTGCCGGAAGAATGGGCTGGAGAGGTTGCAGAGTTATTGAAGCTCTGGCTGGAAAAATTACAGCCCTATGGCGATGCCGGATATAACAAAAAAAAGGAGTAAAAATCGGGTGCGTCATGACCCGCACCTTTTATCGACGTCTTTCGATTTTCTTGAATTCTTTCCTTTAATAAGGTATGATAAATAAAAATCTTATAAAGGAATGATATTTTATATGAATACAATTGATTCGAAAATAATCGCTCGTCTAATGTGTCATGCGCGGACCACTTGGGCGGAACTTGGATCCTTGCTGGGTCTGTCCGCTCCCGCTGCCGCCGACCGGGTCCGGCGGTTGGAGGAAAAAGGAATTATAAAAGGCTACTATGCCGCAGTCGATCCCGACTCTATCGGCATCGGCATGGCGGCGTTGATTTCGGTTTCCTTGTCCACAGCCGCTGCCCGAAATGATTTTTTAGCCTGCATACAAAAAATGCCGGAAGTATTGGAATGCCACCACGTCGCCGGTGATGAGGATTATGTTCTCAAAGTCCGTTGTCGGGGCACGCGGGAGTTGGAACACCTGATCAGCCATACACTGAAATCCGTCACCGGAGTTTCCCGTACTCGAACCACCGTCATCCTGTCCACCATTAAAGAAACCTCCATACTTCCCCTCTTTTCGGAAGAAGGCTGAAGCATGGAGGTTTCCGTTTTTTTCAAAGGAGTCGTACTTGGTTTTTCAATTGCCGCTCCCGTAGGTCCAATCGGAGTATTGTGCATTCGGCGCACTCTCACCGCAGGCATGCTTTCCGGGGTTTTGTCGGGTCTCGGAGCCGCCTTGGCCGATTCCCTGTACGGATCCATTGCGGCGTTTGGTCTGGGCGCCATATCATCGTTGCTGCTCGAGTACAAGGAGTGCTTTCATTGGGGCGGAAGCGCCTTTTTGTTATACCTCGGCGTCAAAACTTTTTATACCCGTCCAGTTGACGCTCCCCCGGAAATCGATACCGCCAGTCGCTTGGGCGATCTGCTTTCCGCTTTATTTCTGACTCTGACCAATCCCTTAACCATTCTATCCTTTACCGCAATTTTTGCCGGATTGGGAATAAATGCTGCACCGGGCGGCTATAGGCTGTCGGCACTCATGGTCGGAGGCGTGTTCAGCGGCTCGCTGCTTTGGTGGATCATCCTGTCCGGCGCAATCAGCCGCTTTCGCCGACGGCTCGGTTCTTCCGCCCTTCGGCGCATCAACCAGGGGTCCGGCGTCATTATTTTCATCTTCGGCCTCGTCGCCCTAACAACATCAGGAATATAACGGCGACGCGTCTACACTCCCGCGTAAGCGTTAAAGCCGCCATCCACCGGAACCACAACACCGGTTACAAAGCCGGAAACGTTTTCGTCCGCCAGCCAGAGAAGCGTTCCCAGCAGATCCTGCGGAACACCAAACCGCTTCATCGGAGTGTGGGTAATAATTTTATCCGCCCGCGGCGTCAATGACCCATCCGGATTCGTCAACAACGCCCGGTTTTGATCGGTCAGGAAAAATCCCGGCGCTATTGCATTGACGCGAATACCTGCCGAGGCCAAATGCACCGCCATCCACTCGGTAATATTGTTGATGGCCGCTTTGGCTGCGCTGTACGCTGCGACTTTGGTCAACGGATGATAGGCGCTCATGGATGAAACATTGATGACGGTTGTTCCGGGACGGCCAAGCATCTGCACGGCAAATACCTGCGTAGGAATAAACGTTCCCATGAAATTCAGTTCAAAAACCGACTGAAACCCTTCCGCCTTCAATTCAAAAAAAGTTCCCTGCAAGGGATTTTCCACCTCGGGTTGAAAAAACTCTTTTGCAGAAACACCGGAAGGATGGTTGCCACCGGCGGCATTCAACAAAATATCGCAGGGGCCTAATTTTTCCTTGACGACTGCAGCAGCTTTTTCTACGGCTGCCTGATCCAGTACATTACACGGAACCGCTATGGCCTCGCCCCCGGCCGCCCGAATCGCATCAACCACCGTCTGTGCTTTTTCGGCTGTCCGGTTCATAATCGCCACCTTGGCTCCGGCGCGAGCCAGTTCTTTGGCAAAAGCGCTTCCCAGCACACCGGCTCCTCCCGTAACCACAGCAACCTTATTTTGCAAAACCTTCTCCACAATTCATCTACTCCTTCCCTATTTCAACTTGTTATCTTTTCCGCTTTTATGATTATACTCCGTTTCCAATTGCACCATCGTTTCGATCATCGCCGGCAGCTCGTCGCCGGCCATTTTTTTGTCCCGTAAAAACGGTCGCAATTGTTCCTGCATCCCATCCAGCTGCCGAACCGTTCCTTCAAAACCATGACGGTACATATTTTTGCGGAAGAAAAAATTCACGAAAAAGTTTTCAGCCAGCCAAAATTTAGCGTTTTCCTCCGCTAAATTACGGCTTCCTGCAGCATCGATCCTTTCATAATCAGCCTGAAACAAGCGGCCGATTTTTTCAGTCACGCGCTCATTCGCCGACGCTATCGCCAAGTTCTCCAGCAAGTGTCTTGCCATCATCAGCCGATCTTGCAGAAAAACCGTACGTGACTGCAAAATGTCGATCAGATGTCCCTCCAGCTCGAAATAATAACGCAAGGCATGATTTTCATGCTGTTGAGAGGGATAAACATACGTGACAAAATCTCCCGGCGTCACGGGCAGTGGAGAAACTTCACTTCGCACTACCCGCAAGGGTTCTTCCCGTTGCGCCAGCCGTAAGGCTGCCGGGCAACTGAAACTCAGGGACAGTTCGATACCCCGTTCCGTGTCCATCGGATAACGCGGAAACCATTGGCAAACGGAATCCAGATGCTCATGCCCGGCCATTTGCTGTAACCGGCATAAATGATGGCCCGTCAAAAACCAGCAACCCTTCCCCGGTCGCTTGGCGATTTTTGCATATTCTCCATAATCCGCCGCTTCACCCAACGGAATAAATGCCTGTTCAAATTCATTATTCCGCCCCATGGCGGCAAACAATTCCCGGTTGCGCCGATAGCCGTCTTCATCCACCGTCACCAACCAGTCATTTTGGCAGCACCGGCCACATTGCCGGCAAGAAAACTCCTTGACAATATCCAGATAAATATACATCATCTTTTCTTATACCCGGTTCTCTTTGTTCCACTGACGCCACCAGGGCAGCAAGTCCTCCATCGGCATGGGGCTGGCAAAATAGTAGCCTTGAATTTCATCACAATTTCGAACCTGCAATGCTTTCAGTTCCGCCTCCGTCTCGACTCCTTCGGCAATAACCTTCAAATGGAGATTGTTGGCGAGTCGAATAATCGTGTCGACAATCGCCATGTTGATGTTCGAAGTAAGCATCGCTCTCACAAAGGATTGGTCAATTTTAAGTTTATCCAGGGGAAAGCGGCTGATATATCCAAGGCTGGAATAGCCGGTGCCAAAATCGTCAATGGACAATTTGCAACCGATCGCCTTTAATTTGTGCATAATATCCAGCGTGACCGGAATGTTTTTCATCATGACACCCTCTGTGACTTCGATTTCCAGAAAGGAATCCAAGCCGTTCTTTTTTACTTGGCGGGATATTTTTTCAAGAAAATCTGCTTGATAAAATTGATGGGCGGAAATGTTCACCGCCAGTGTAACCCAAGGCATGCCTTGTTCGTTCCATTCCCGCCATTGCCTTGCCGCTTTGTCGAGTATCCAGTCTCCTACCGGCAGAATCAAGCCGCTTTCTTCCGCCATGGGAATAAACTTTCCGGGAGGAACCATCCCCTCTTCCGGCTGGTTCCAACGAATCAACGCTTCCATTCCCACCACGCGCCGGCTCCGAATATCGATCTGCGGTTGATAATATAAAACAAATTCCTCCCGGTCCAATGCCTTGCGCAAGTTGGTCTCAATACGCAACCGATCCGACACCGTCCGACTCAAGTCCATCGTAAAGAAATGATATTGGTTTCGACCGGTTTCCTTCGCAAAATTCATCGCCGCATCTGCATTTTTGAGCAATGTTTCGCGGTCCATCCCATCATTGGGATACACACTAATCCCGATGCTGGCTGTCAGATTAAACTCCCTGTCTTTTATCCGTATGGGCAACCGCATGGTAGTTGCTATCTTTTCCGCAATGGGAACAATGGCGCTCAGTTCCGAAACATTCGGAAACACCATGACAAATTCATCGCCGCCCGGTCGGCTCAAAGTATCTTGCTCGCGTATGCACTTCTGCAATCGCCGGGCCATTTGAAGCAATAGCCCATCCCCAATGTCATGTCCCAGTGAATCATTGATCACCTTAAAGCGGTCCACATCGATTGAAAAAACAACGACAAACTGCTTGTTTCGATGGGCCTGTGCAATAGCCATGCCGATTCGGTCGAACAGCAAGGTCCGGTTGGGCAATCCCGTCAGCGCATCATGGTGGACCAGATAACGGATTTTTTCTTCCGCCGCTTTCCGCTCGCTATTATCGTTGAAAGTCGCAATATAATGTGTTGGAAGCCCCTTGTCGTTTCGGATTCGAATGACATGAAGCCCCTGCAGATATTCCTCGCCGTCTTTGCCTCGAAACCAAGCTTCGCCCTGCCAATTGCCGGTCTTATGCAGCAAATCCAAAACTGTACGATAAAAATCTTCTTCCTGGCGTTCTGCGCGCAACAGTTCCAGTTTTTCTCCGGCAACATCCTCCGGCGCATATCCGGTCAGGCGAGTAAAAGCATCGTTCACAGCCAGAAATTCGAGATCGGCGTCCATTATCATCATCGCTTCGGCACTGCTTCGGAACAGTTCATCCCATATCTTCAGCTGCGCCTCGGCCTTTATTCGCTGATAATAATTTCCCAGCTGAATCCCGACACTATCAAATAATTCAATAAGCCCTTCATCGGGAGACTGAATTCGATGACTTAAAAAATCGATGACACCGACAATGGTTCCTCCCACACGAATTGGGAAGCCAAACGCAGCATGCAGGCCTATTTCCCCGGCCGCCTCACGCCGCAGGAATGTCAGATTTTTGCTGACATCCTCAATCCATAACGGCTTGCCGAATTTCCACACAACGCCCGGCAGTCCATGACCGATGGGATAAGTAAAATTTTGACTGATTGCCTGAAATGTCGCATATTTCTCGCGGCTCCAGCCAGAATGCCAAACCATGATTTCCCTTTGCTTCTCGTAAAGCCAAGTTTCGCCAAAATCCCAGCCGAACTGTTCACAGACCGTTTGCATAAAGGTTTCGACAGCCTGTTCAAAAGAATGACTGGTTCCAATAATCCTCGCAACTTCCTGATGAAGCCCCAGTCGAAATTGGGCCTTTTTTTGTTCAGAAATATCCTGTCCAAAACTAAGAACCCCAACAATTTTGTTTCCGTCGTCATGCAACAAATGGCGGCTCCACTGAATGCGCAATCGGGTTCCATCATGATCAATCAGATCCTCGTCCCCAACCTGCGAAAATTTTTCTATTTCGCCGGCCAGTAAGCTTGCGAGTCTCTCTTGCCCTTTCAAGCGTTCTTCCGGCAAAAACACAATATCCAGCCATTTTGCGCCGACGAGT
>CAZSRN010000088.1:0-8354 GCA_964609115.1 uncultured Veillonellaceae bacterium
AGAAAGATGCAAAATGATCGAGCGGTAACTTTTTGCTAGTCCACGTCGAATATTTTGCCGGGGTTAAGAATCAGTCCGGGATCGAGAGCTTTTTTGATCCGGCGCATCATGTCCAGTTCTACCGGATCCGTAAATCTTTCCATTAAATCCTTTCGCTTGTAGCCAATGCCGTGTTCGCCGGAAAGTCGGCCTCCCATACGGTACACAACTTCATACAGTTCGTTTTCGAATGCGCCAAGACACGAATCCCATTCTGCTTCGGACAAATCGCAACGAAACAAGGTAAGATGAATGTTGCCGTCACCGGCATGGCTGACCATGCGCAGAGTCAGGCCGCACTTTGCGGCTATCCGGTTGCCGGCTTCCGCAGCTTCGGGAATACGGTCCACCGGTACGACGACATCTTCGAAGGACTGGACGGCGCTTTCTACGCGGGTTGCTTCGGTAAAAGCCTTACGGGCTTTCCAGATTTTCTGTGAATCGGCGACCAGCACGGAAAGGGCGCCATTTTCAGTACACAATTCATCCAGAGCTACGGTTTTGTTTTCCAGATCTTCTTCTGAGTCGGCTTCCATCTGGATGATGATGTAATTTCCGACGTTACTCTGGGGTAGGCCTTCTTGCAAAAAACGTTCCACACTTTGCACGGTGGCGTTGTCCATGAATTCGACGCAGGTTGGCGTCATGCCGGCGCGCAGCATGCGTCCCACAATGCCGACGGCTTTTTCAGCATCGGGAAAAACTGCCAGCAGATCAATCACATGTTTGGGCAACGCTTTTAATTTAAGAGTGGCCTGCGTGATAATGCCGAGAGTTCCCTCGGACCCCATCACCAGTTGTTCCAGGCAGTAACCCGTAGTGTTTTTGTTCAGACGGCTGCCGAGATGAACAATATCGCCGAGAGGCGTTACCATTTCAAATTCATAAACTTGATGGCGGGTCGTGCCGTACTTTACAGCGCGGTTGCCACCGGCGTTCGTAGCGAGGTTGCCGCCGATGAAGCAACTGTCGCCGCTGCAGGGATCTCCGGCATAGAAAAGTCCGGCGGCTTTGGCTGCTTTCTGAACTTCTTCCGTTCGTACACCGGCCTGCACGACCATATACATGGAATCGGCATTGACATCAATGATTCGGTCAAAGCGTTCCAGTGACAAGACGATGCCTCCGGTGACCGGAACGGCGCCGCAGGCGAGACCTGTGCCCGCGCCTCGGGGAACCACCGGAATTTGTTCACGGTTGGCCAGTTTAACAATAAAGGCAACTTCTTCTGTTGTTTTGGGCAGGACGACAGCCTCCGGCAGGTGGGCATATTTGCTGTCGGGAGTTTCATCGCGGGAATAGGCATCACTTTTTTCCGGATCGGTGAATACATATTTCTCGCCGACGATTGCTTTTAGTTCTGCTAGAATTTCAGGGGTTACGGAATGATACTTTTGCATTACATGACTCCATTTCCCAATCATATTTTTGATTTGTTAAAGGAAAAGCCAACTGCACGGCGCTGGTTCGCCGGAGTTCGCTTTACCTTCTGTAAGCAATTATTATTTTAGCAGGTTGGGTTACCAAACACCAGCGCAGGATTCGCACCCGCTGCCTTTTTGTCAGGCTTTCCTGCATTGCAGAAGACTGACAAAAAAGGATAGCATTTACAAAAAATATTTTAAGAATAGCAGGATTATTTTGTTTGGAGTTGAATTGTAGTTAAATAGTAGACAAATCCGTTTTTCGTTACAATGGAATCAAGGCAATTGGGCCTTTATAAAGGCTGTCGACGTTGACAGTCTATATAAAGGCCTTTTATTTTAAATTGCGGAGGTGTAGTAATGACAAAAAAGACAAGGATGCAGTTTGGATTTTTGGTTTTTCTTTGCCTGATACTTTTAGGAGTAGCGGCATGGATGACGCATTCTTTCATCGGGACGACACTGATTGCCATTCCTACGGCAGTACTCTTGCTTTGGTTTTTCCGGGCGGTGTCCGGCTGGCATCAGTCAACGGAACTTGCACTGGAATATTTGCAGCGTGGTGCGCTTGGCGATTATCTGGTCATGGGAAAAGCCCTTGTCGTTGGACGGGCGTTTGCAAGACAATTGGAAGAAAAAATTCAAAACAAACGTGTTAATCGCAGAGAAGTGATGGAACTACACAAGAAGATGCTTTTGGACAATACGGAGTTCATAGGAATTTCCGTTCTGTTTGAGCCGAATGCTATAGATGGAAACGACAGTCAGTTCGCCAATACTGAAGGACATGATGGCACGGGGCGATTTATTCCTTACTATTATCATAAAGATGGTGGAACGATCGGGCTAGAAGCATTGAGCGCATTGGAAAGTGAAGACTATTATAAAATTCCCCGCAGACAGAAGACGGATTCAATTATAGATCCTTACATTTTTGAGGTCAGCGGACTCCGCGTTTTGATGACAACCATTGCGATTCCGGTTATGAGCGGCAGCCGGTTTCTTGGAATGATCGGGATTGATATCGAGCTGAAAGATATCAAGGAAATTTATAGCGACGTCGTGCTTTATCAAAATCGTTACGGCAACATGCCGGTCTCGGAAATTGAAGCACTCCTGTTCAATCGATCTGATCTTTTTGCCACATTGGCGCGCGCCATTAAGGCCACAAGTTCCAACCATAAAGCGATTCTCAACCGTTTACTGGTTACCTCCGAACAAGTCACTCAGACTTCCGACGGACTGAAGCAGGCGGCGGGAACATCTGCGATAGCTGTCAACAGTGTGGCCCAAACGATTGACGACTTGGCGAAAAGCACTTCGGAACAGGCGGCCAGTACGGAAAGCGGCGCTACGATGATTAACCGGTTGGGTGAATTTATCGGCCAAAATCAGCAATTGCTGAAAAAGTTGAATGAGGCAACCCGCCAGGTCGACCGTATGCGGGACGAAGGAAGCGGTGCTGTAGAAGAATTGATAAAATGGACGCAAGAGCGTAAGGAATTTGCTTCAAAAATTAAGGACGGCATTGCCGATACCAATCAGAGCGCGGAAAAAATCAACGCGGCAAGTCAGGTGATCCAGTCCATTTCTTCGCAGACCAACCTTTTGGCGCTGAATGCCGCAATTGAGGCGGCTCGGGCCGGAGAAGCAGGGCGCGGGTTTGCTGTCGTCGCCGAGGAAGTTCGGAAATTGGCGGAACAATCGAGTGCTTCTACGGAAGAAATTCACAGGATTGTGACCGAGTTGCAAGAAAACTCGCAGCATTCCGTTGACATCATGAATCATAATTTGGAAATTGCTGATCAGCAGGATAACAGCGTTCGGCTAACCGGAGAAAAATTTGACGGGATTGCGAACGCGATTTCCAATACGGAAGAATTGATGCAAGTGTTGGTTGAGGCCGGAGAAAAAATGAATCGGACCAAAGTCGAGATCCTGGAGATTTTTTCAAAACTGTCTGCCATTGCCCAGCAAAATGCAGCAGCAAGCGAGGAAATTGCGGCTACCACGGGAGAATTGACTTCATCTATGGAGCAGACGTCTAATGAAAGCAATCATTTGGTTGCCATTGCCCAGGATTTACAGGCGACCATCTGTCAATTTAAGACAGAGTAGCAGAAGAATTTTGTGCGAGGCCTCTTGCAGTATTCCTTTGCCGTGTTATAATTTAAACAGGAAAATTAATCAATTGATTACTAATTTAAATTACGGGAGGAATGAAAATGTTAGGCAAAAAAATGCAAGAGTTAATGAACGATCAAATTCAGGCGGAATTCTATTCGGCCCAGTTATATCTGGCGATGTCCGTTTACAGTGAGTCGGAAAATCTCAAGGGATTTGGGCATTGGTTAAAAGTGCAATACAAAGAAGAAACATCCCACGGGATGAAGTTTATTCATCATATTGTCGAACGAGGCGGCGAAGTCGAACTGAAGGCTATTTCTGCCCCACCGGTTAAATTTGGATCCATGCTGAAACTTTTTGAAGAAGTATTGGCGCATGAAAAAAAAGTTACCGCGATGATCAATAACCTTTACGAAGTTGCATTGAAAGAAAAAGACTATGCTTCGCAAATTTTCCTGCAGTGGTTCATCAACGAACAGGTTGAGGAAGAAGCCAATGCTACGGAAATTGTCGGGAAGCTGCAGTTCGTTGGCGAAAAGAATGTCAATGGCATTATGTATATTGACAAAGAGCTGATTCGTCGCAGCGAATAATATCCAGAACAATCGAAGCGATAACGGGGGCTTCCGTAATGGAAGTTCCCGTTTTTCCTTCTTCGGGAAACGGTTGCGAATTGAGGCGGATTGTGATAGTGTCATTTTAATAAAGTATGCTTCATTCGCAAGAAATCGCTTATGATAACATAACAATTTGGCATGAAACAGGAGGAGGAAAACCATGAGACGTAGAGAATTTATCCAATGGACAGCAGCAAGTTCAATGGCTCTCATGGGATTATCGGGTTGCGGGGCCAATCCTTCGCGGGCTGATGTCGGGGTCCCCAAAAAGATTTCGGACCCAATCCCTGCATCCAGCGCCGGAACCTCCGCGCCTCCCATGGCGATTGTCAACGGAAACGACCCGGAAGAGTTGATTGAACGGGGACTTCAGGCGATGGGCGGAATCGGGCGTTTTGTTAAACAAGGGCAAGCTGTAGTGATTAAGCCAAACTTCAGTGTGCCGCGGACGCCGGATCAGGCGGCAACGACCAACCCCTTCATGGTGGCCGCATTGGTGAAACGTTGCTTGGGCGCGGGCGCCAAATCCGTCAAGGTTATTGACAATCCTTTCACCAATCCGCAGATTTGTCTCGAGAATTCGGGAATTCGTCGGGCGGTGGAAGCTGTGGGCGGAAAGGTGTTGGCGACAACGAAGCTGTCCAATGAGTATTACACGGCAGTGAATGCCGGCGGTTCAATTTTACAGTCGATTCAGTATTCCAAAGATGTGCTGGAAGCCGACACTTTTATTAGTTTTCCGATTTTGAAGCATCATAATGGCGCTGGATTGACGATGGGATTGAAAAACATGATGGGATTGGTATGGGACCGTGGATTTTTCCATCGTACGGATCTGCATCGGACCATTGCGGAATTGAATGCATTTAAAAAGCCGCAGCTGGTGATTATGGATGCAATAAGGGGCATTACAACCCATGGCCCGATGGGGCCGGGAACGATCCGTGAATACAATCAGGTGATTTTTGGCACAGACCCGGTGGCGGTTGATTCTTATGGTGCGGAACTGTTTGGTGTGAAAGCGGCGGATATTGGCCATATTGCCATTGCAGCCGAGTTGGGCGTCGGGACCATCGATTGGAAAAAGTTGAACCCTGTGCGGGTATAAACAGCAGCCGGGAATGAGGGAGATTTTAATCATAGAAGTAATAGGCCTATGGGTTGGCCTTGTGATTTCGGTCATGACAGCCGTGGCGCTGTTTCGGATCCGTTCGGCGGTCAAGCGAATCATCATGTGGCCTCAGATCAAAGCGCGCGTGCTTCCCGATACTCTCGTTTTTCGGCGGGCAGGTCGCTTTTCCATAGGTAATGGCAAGTTTTTTCGCATTTCATCGGTGATGTTTGAATATGAAATAGACGGCTGTATGCAGAGAAGCCGCAATTTGTTACCGGTTAACTGGACCATCCGTGAATCGGAGCAGGATCGGGTGCGACGGGAACTGGAGACTTTTGCGGTTGCTTTTTGTAATCCGAAGGATTGCGCCGAGGCGTATCTGGATATTCCGGATCGCTGGCAACGGGGAAGCATAAGCTGGGTTACTGTTGGGTTGCTCCTGGCTTGTATCACGTCAGCGCTGTTGGTGTTGATGTTGTTGGAAAAGTATGCCTGACGTTGATCGGATAGAGGAGTTTCCATCACGATCCGTACAGGGGAAACGGGAGGGCTTTTCATGTTGGAACAATTCGGAGCTATTGCAATTTTGGCTGGAGTGGCATTTGTTTTTCCCTTTATTCCGCTGATCATAGCGGCAATTATCAGCGTTCACAAACCATCCCGGGAAAAAGAGCTTACCTATGAATGCGGAGTGGATACCGTCGGTCGTTCCTGGGTGCAGTTCAAAACCAGCTATTTTTTGTACGCACTGGCTTTTGTGGCGTTTGATGTTGAAACGGTATTCTTGTATCCGTGGGCGGTCGTATTCCGCAGTATGGAGGTCTCAGCCTTTATCGCGATGTTTGTGTTCATGGCGATTTTGTTGCTGGGACTTTGTTATGCCTGGAAGAAGGGGGCGTTGGAGTGGAAGTGACTTCAAAAATACAGCCGGTTGAAAATCAGGAGGCGCAAAGTCCCCTGTCCAAGCTGTTGGGCCCGGACAACGTGATTTTGACGACGGTGGAACAAGTGCTGGCTTGGGCGCAGGTTCATTCTTTCTGGCCGCTGACATCCGGATTGGCCTGCTGTGCCCTTGAAATGATGGCAACCGGGGCCGGACGCTTTGATCTGGCGCGATTCGGCTATGAAGTGTTTCGCCCGTCGCCGCGGCATGCGGATGTATTGATTGTGGCAGGGACCCTGACTTGGAAGATGGCGCCGCCTTTGGTGAGGCTTTATGAGCAGATGCCGGAAACAAAATGGGTGATTGCGATGGGAAGCTGCGCCATTGGCGGCGGACCTTTTGTAGATTCTTATTCGGTAGTGCCGGGTGTGGATAAATTGTTGCCGGTCGATGTTTATATTCCCGGTTGTCCGCCCAGGCCGGAAGCCTTGATGCACGGGATGCTGACACTGAAGGAAAAAGTGCTGGCGGCCAAGCGGCAGGGAGGTAAAAAATGAACGAAGACAGGCTTGAGACTGGCGAACTGATGAGTTCGCCGGATGCTTTGGTTCGAGACATGCGGGATTTGCGGGACAACGCAGAGTATATGTTCGAGCGCCTGATTGATGTGACGGCTGTAGACCGGGGCGATGAATCTCTTGAAGTTGTTTACCGACTCAATTCAATGAAAAAAAACGCTGACCTTGTGGTCAGGGTAAAGATATCCGCTGCAAATCCACGGGTGCCGAGCGTAGCAACCCTGTGGGAATCTGCGTTATTTGGCGAACGTGAAGTTCAGGATATGTTCGGCATTATTTTTGAGGGACATCCGGACCCGAGACCATTGCTGGCTCCGGAAGAAGGATTCGGTTTTTTCCCGCTTCGTAAGAGTTTCAAGCTGCCCGGCCGTTCGGGACAGATGGACGGGAGGTGAGCAGGGATGGCGCAGATGCGACTGGAACCCAAAGGAACTACCCCGGAAGGTACGGAACTGTACTGTTTGAACATGGGGCCGCAGCACCCAAGCACGCATGGTGTACTACAGGTCATTCTTGAGCTGGATGGTGAAACGGTAGTTCGGGCAACGCCAATCCTCGGCTATTTGCACCGGGGAGTCGAGAAACTGGCGGAAGCAAGGACTTATCCTCAATTTATTCCCTATACCGACCGGTTGGATTATGTTTCTTCCATGTGCAACAATCTGGCCTATTGCCAGACCGTAGAAAAACTGATGCAGATTGAAGCGCCGGAACGGGCCGAATATATTCGAGTCATCATGGCCGAACTCAACCGGATTGCCAGCCATTTGCTTTTTATTGGCGCGACGGCGCTTGATTTGGGCGGCATGACCGGCATGCTGTATACTTTCCGCGATCGCGAATACATTCTCGATCTGTTCAATCTTGCCGCAGGGTCACGGCTAACTTATTCCTATGTCAGGATCGGCGGCGTGATGAATGATATTTCCGATGAGTTCATCCGTTTGTTACAGAAGTTTTTGGCAGAGTTGCCGGAGATGTTGCACGAGTATGATGAACTGATCAACGGCAACGAAATCTTTCAGGCTCGACTGAAAGGAGTTTCCATCGTACCGGTCGAAAGATTGGTTTCTTTGGGAGTGACCGGCCCCGTGCTGAGAGCCTCCGGATTACGGAATGATTTGCGGGTAAACAAACCCTATGGAATCTATGATCGATTTCAGTTTGACATTCCGGTCGGAACGGTCGGAGATAACTGGGAACGTTACCTGATGCGCGTTCTGGAAATCACGGAAAGCGCCCGAATTATCCAACAAGCGTTATCGGGGTTGCCCGAAGGGCCGGTGATGGCCAAAATCCCCAAAGTACTCAAACCGCCAGTCGGCGAAGTATACCATGCGAATGAGTCTCCACGAGGGGAACTCGGATTTTACATCGTCAGTGACGGGTCAACGAAGCCGTATCGGCTGCACATCCGCCGACCGACTTTTTACAATCTCGGCTCTATTGATACGTTGTGCCGGGGAGTAAAAATTGCCGACATGCCGGCTGTGTTGGCCGTGCTCGATCCCTGCATGGGTGACGCCGATGCGTAGGAAGGGGGAGCTTTGATGCAACATACAACAAGTATCT
>CAZSRN010000089.1:0-8327 GCA_964609115.1 uncultured Veillonellaceae bacterium
CGCCGCAAAACCGGTGGAAAATGCCGCCTGCAAGTTAAAACCTCCTGTGTAGCCGTCCACATCCAGAATCTCCCCTGCAAAATACAATCCACTCACAAGTCGAGATTCCATGGTTTTCGGCTGAACCTCCTTCACTTCCACTCCTCCGGCTGTGACGACCGCTTCGGCCACCGGTCGAGTTCCCCGGATCGTAAAACACAGGTTTTGCAGCAATTCCGTCAGCTGCCGCCGTTCGTCACGGGTAATCTGGTGAACGAACTTTTCCGGGGCGATCCCGCTGAGACGAAGGATGACCGGGATCAGTTTCGACGGCAACAAATCACCCAGCGCGTTTTTAAACTGTTTGCGGGCAAAAGTCGAGAAGTCCCGTTGCAAGCGTTTGTCAAGCGTCTCCGGCGTCAATGCCGGTTTTAAGTTCACAGACACGACGATCTCCGGCTGCGGCGTCTGCTTCAATGCCCGGGAAACTGCTTGACTCAGGCTGAGAATGATCGGTCCCGACAAACCGAAATGAGTAAACATCATTTCGCCAAAATCTTCGTCGACCTTGCGCCCGTTGATCCGCACCGCTGCGGACACGTTCTTCAGAGACAGTCCCTGCAAGTCTCCGATCCAGCTTTCCGTCGTTTCCAACGGCACAAGCGCCGGCGCCAGCGGCGTCACGGAATGCCCCAAGTCCTTCGCCATCCGGTAGCCGTCACCGGTAGAACCCGTCCCGGGATAAGACAGCCCGCCTGTTGCAAGCACCACAGCGTTAGCAGGCAACAACTCCATACCACAGACAACGCCAACAACCCTGCCTTCTTTTGTGCGAATCGCCTGTACCGTGCGACTCGTTATAATTTCAACGCCTACTTTGCCGGCCATCTTCATCAACGCCGCCACAACGTCTGCAGCTTTGTCCGATATCGGGAAAAGACGTCCGCCTCGTTCCACTTTGGAGGGCACGCCATTTTTTTCAAAAAAATCGATCAAATCCTGATTGTCGAATGCGCGCAATGCACTATAAAGAAACGCACCGTTATTGGGAAAATGTTGGGGAAAATCCGCTAAATCACAACGATTGGTAAAATTACACCGTCCCTTTCCCGTGATCAAAATTTTACGTCCGGGCGAAGACATTTTTTCCAGCAACAATACGCTCGCGCCATTGGTTGCGGCGCTTATGGCCGCCATAAGACCGGCAGCGCCTCCGCCAACAATAATAACTCGGCTCATAAATTGACAGCCCTCTTTTCAGCCCACTTTTTGCCCCCAACGTCGAGGATCTTTTTTAACGAATAAACTAACCAAAAATGGATCAAATTGCGAACCAGCGCATCGGTTCAGTTCCCTCACAGCCTCTTCATGGCTGACGGCGGCTTGGTAATGCCGTCCGGTCGTCATTGTATCGTAAGCGTCGGCAATCGCCAAAATTCTGCATTCAATAGGGATCTCATCCCCTGATATGCCCAAAGGATACCCCTTTCCATTCCACCACTCATGATGCTTGAGAATCCATTCCGCAATGGACCGAAATTCAGCTACTGCCAATGCCATACGATGCCCTATTTCACTATGACGCCGTACTTCCCGCAGTTCGTTCTCACTCAGCGGACCTTGTTTGGATAATATTGCATCTGAAATACCTACTTTACCCAAGTCGTGATATTCGGCCAATAATCGCAATTTCTTTCTTTGTTCTTCAGCCAACCCCGTCTCAATCGCCAGATTTTCACATAATTCAGCCACCCTGCGCGTATGCCCCTCAGCTACATAATCTCGGCTTTCCAGCAACCTTACGACAGTTTGAGTGATTGCGGCGCGAATGATCGAGCTGCGTCCATTCTTTTCCCGGTACATGTCACTGTCGGCATCCCGGAAGAGTTGTGTAAGATCGATATTCTTTGTATGGCTGATCGCCCTACCTATTGACAGACTTAGTAAAAGCTCACCATTATGTTTATTGGTCTCTTCGATCAATAACTGTAGCCTATTAATCGTATTGTCCAAAGTTTCGCGTGAAATCCTCGGCAGCAATATTGCGAACTCATCACCGCCGATGCGCGCCACAACGTCCCCTGCCCGAAAAGATTTCGTCAGCAATTCAGCAGCCATTTTAATCAGCCGATCCCCAAGTAAATGTCCAAAACTATCATTAAAGATTTTAAGCCCGTCAACATCACACACAATAACGGCAATTGGCGCATACCTTCCATCATTCAGACGCCGCAGTTCCTCCTGAAAATAAGCCCGATTGTACAACCCGGTCAAAGAATCGCGCATGCTTAAGTAAATCAGTTTTTCTTCCATTCGCTTTCGTTCGCCAATATCCGTGAATGATCCAGCCATGCGAATCGGACTTCCTGTTTCATTCCAAAGAATCTGTCCGCGATCCAGCACCCATTTGTAGGAACCGTCTTTGCACAGTCTTCGGTATTCCGCTTCATAATAAGGGGCCAGTTTTTCCAGATGATCGGCCAGTTTCTGTTTCACAGCAGGTAAATCTTCCGGATGCACCGCCGCCATCAATTCATCGTGTTCAGTAGGACCGTTTCCCGGCTCAAAGCCAAACATCTCGCAGCATCGATCGGACAAGAATAACTTATTGGTTACTATATTCCAATCCCAGATACCGTCTTTGTTCCCCTGTAGCGCCAGTTGCCAGCGTTCCTCATTTTGAGCTAAAACTCCATTTGCTTTTTCCAAAGAGCGAATCTGCATATTAATTTTCTCAGCCATGCGTGAAAATGTATAAAAAAGTTCACGCACTTCCAATGGGCCCTTCAAATGAGCGTCTGCTTCCATTTGATAGTCAAACTTGCCTTCCCTGATAATCTTGGCGGCCTCCGTCAGTTGGCGCAGGGGGGCAAGAACACCATAAAATCCTAAAAAGATAAGGAAAAGAGCAACAAGTGTCAACCCCGCCGCAATCATTAGCGCAATATTTAATTCATCACTGAAAGCTTGAGTCTTCGCAGAAAAATATCCTTGAAAAAACAGCACTCCCAAAAATAAAGCCGGCAGCAACACCAATAGAGCCCCGCCGAAAAACAGTTGAGACCGTAGGGTCTTCACTCCATCGCCATCCTCTTTATGTACTGAACTATTCTTCGTTATCCAATCAATTATAATTATCCAAATAACGCAGAAATCCTTTATTTATCAAAAATTTGCAAAAAAACCTGCGGCGTTGATACCGCAGGTTAATGAATCTTCAATGTAGGTTAATGCTGCGTCGTACGTTGCAGAATCATGCTGGGGAACTGGGTGTCAAGATTAGTATCTACCAGCACATACTCGCCTGTAACCAATATTATTGATGATAATCCCCATACTTGAGTTTCAGGCGCCTTATCTTCTTTGTTCTTGCAGCTTTTTGACAGGTACGCCGCATGAACATTGCTCGCCAAGCCTCCTGTCACCAAAATTTCTTCAGCTCCGACACGAACAGCCTCTTCCAACTGGTTTACGGTATGCACCACAAACATAGTGAGCACTCCTCTCCCCTGTCGGGCGATGTTTTCGCTATAGTATCACTATTCTATTATTGTTAATTATACTTCGAAAATTCATTGTTTGTCCATACAACGAACGCCGCTAATTAACAGTTTTATCTTCCTTTTATGAAACGCAGTTTTGAATCAGCATCAATATTACACACTGAACGAAATAAACCCTTTTCCTATAAATGGCTTGGAAGGACATCTTCTTTTTTTGTTGAATATAGCTATATAAATTGCGATTTACCTCGTTGCCATAGCTGAAAAGCTTTTCTTCTCGCCACTTAGCCTGATCCCACAGAACAGACAGAGGATTACGAATGGAACAATATGACTATTTTCTCAAAACGTTAATGATCGCAGATCAAAAACGCGGAACATTTATCAGCTCAAAATCCTTGTTAGACAAACATCGTCTACACTTTTCGCCGGATAAAACCATTAAGGCGATCGATTACTTGGAAAGCAAAGGATTTATTCAGACCTCTGCAAAAAAAATAAAAGGCCTTCCAATTTTCATCAGAGTTACTCCAGATGCGTATGATTACTTCAAAGAAAAAGAAGCCACTAAAGCTCTTTTAGCTCTCAAGCGGGTAAGCATTCATGAAAACCCGCAGTATTCTGCTGAAATTTTTGAGCCGGAACCCACCCGTCGCAAAAATACACTAAAGGTTTATGTAGCGGGGATTATTTCCGGCGTCTTTCTAATGTGGATAAAAACGGCATTCTTCTCGTAATTTTGAGAGAATTGAAAAGCCTTCCGGAAATGATTCCGGAAGGCTTATTTTTTATTGGCGTCCCAGGTAGGAATCGAACCTACGACCAACGGCTTAGAAGGCCGTTGCTCTATCCCCTGAGCTACTGGGACACTGGGGTACCACTGTCCAGACAAAAAATATGGAGCGGGTGAAGGGAATCGAACCCTCGTAATCAGCTTGGAAGGCTGACACTCTACCATTGAGTTACACCCGCACCTGTGTATGGTCGGAGCGGCAGGATTTGAACCTGCGACCCCCTGCTCCCAAGGCAGGTGCTCTACCAAACTGAGCCACGCCCCGTCGATGCGAGGTTTATTGTACTACATAATGTTTCCTGATGTCAAGCAATTAAACGCTTTTCACCAGAAGGTTTTTCTTATCGTCTTATCGTCCGATTCGAGCTGCCGCCCGTTCCCGAATCACTTCCGGATCCATTTTGATGCGAGCCACATCTGTTTCCATTGCAACTTTTGCCACAGCTGCTGCTACGGCAGGCGCCACGCGCGGATCAAATGCATCAACGACGACAAAATCATCCTTCAATTCTTTTTCCGGCAGCAATCCGGCTATCGCATAGGCCGCAGCCAATTTCATTTCTTCAGAAATCCGGCGGGCGCGAACATCAAGCGCACCCCGGAATATGCCCGGAAATACGGTCACATTATTGGTCTGATTGGGTGCATCGGAACGACCGGTTCCTACAACACGGGCCCCTGCTTCTTTTGCATCAGGATACATTACCTCAGGCACGGGATTTGCCATGGCCAGTACAATGGAATCCTTTGCCATACTGCCAATAATATCTTTTGTAAATAATCCAGGACCTGATGCTCCAATCAAAATGTCAGCGCCTTTGGCTATTTCAACCAGATTTCCGGTACGCTTTTCAGGATTTGTATTTTTCGCCAATTGTTCCTGAATTCGATTCAATCCTGTCATTCCATCATATAGCGCCCCATGAATATCAACCATAATCAGATTTTTTGCACCGGCGCGAACCAGCAAACGACCAATCGCCGATCCTGCCGCACCCGATCCATTCATTACTATTCGAGCTGTCGCCAAGTCTTTTTGAACCAACCGCAATCCGCCGAGCACAGTTGCCAGCGCGGCAATGGCCGTTCCATGCTGGTCATCATGGAATACTGGAATATTCATTTGTTCAATCAGGGTTGCTTCTATATCGTAGCACTTTGGTGAAGAAATATCCTCCAGATTGATTCCGCCAAAGGTAGGTTCCAGACATTTAACCATTTCAATAAATTTTTCCGGATCTTTGGCGTCAAGGCAAATCGGAATTGCATCTACATCGCCAAAAGTTTTAAATAAAATTGCCTTTCCTTCCATGACAGGCATAGCCGCCGTCGGTCCAATGTCACCCAGCCCTAAAACTCTAGTTCCATCACTTACAATTCCCACCATATTCCCCCGGCAAGTCAAGTCAAAAGACAGTTCCGGATTGACCTTGATTTCCTTGCACGGTTCCGCCACTCCCGGCGTATAAACGATGCTGAGTTCCTCCCGCGTAGTTAAGGGTGTTTTAGCGTGGACTTCCAACAATCCATGATATTTTCTTCGAAGTTTCAATGCTTCCTCACGGATATCCATTTTCATCCCTCAGCTCTCGTTTTATTCATTCTGCAAACACAATATCTTGCAGAACGTTGAAATATTGTATTCTACATCAATAAAAAAACTCCTTCATGATATGCTAATTAAATTAAAAAGAATTCCATTCCGTTCGGAATGCAATTCTAAAATTCCACATGTTCGATTTTTCCCTCTACGCGGCAAGGCCACACTGCCCGGGTTAATCAGTACGAGATCTGCTTCCCTTAAAAAATTCGCCTGGTGGGTATGACCATAGATCACAATATCTACTCCATAATGGCAGGCGCATTCATGCAATTCATCCAAATTTTGCTTGACCCCATGGCGATGACCATGCGTCAGCCAAATGTTGTAGCCTGCCAACTCCAAAAACTCGTCCGGTTTCGCCTCGGTTCCGCCATCACAATTACCGGCCACCGAGGTAACGGACAATCCCGAAATGGCAGCAAGAAAAACAGCATCCCGACAAAAATCTCCGGTATGCACCCACAAGTCAACCGGATCCATTGCTGAGACGGCTCTTTTGACGGATGGCCAATCTCCATGACTGTCTCCCATAATTCCGATACGCATGCCGGCCCATCCTATCCCCATCTCTGCAACAGTTTATCTTTTAAAGCTTTTAACGCCTTACCCCGATGACTACTATTGTTTTTTTCTTCCAGAGTCATCTCCGCCATAGTTTTTCCTTTATCCGGCACATAAAACAAAGGATCGTAGCCAAATCCACCGTTTCCCTTTGGTTCCAATAAAATGATCCCTTCACATATTCCATCCGCTACTATAAGACTTTCATCCGGCCCTGCAAATGCCAGCACACTCCGAAACCTCGCTGTTCTTCTGTTGGGAAGAACCTTCTGCATAGCCCCCAGCAATTTTTTATTGTTCTCGGAATCTGCAGCACCTTCGCCTGCATAACGGGCTGAAAATACTCCAGGGGCGCCTCCCAGCGCATCTACTTCCAGACCGGAATCATCCGCCAAACAATATTCGCCTGTGAACAAGCAATATTGTCGCGCCTTGATTATTGCATTTTCCTGAAAAGTTTCGCCAGTTTCCTCAACATCCGGAAGGTTTTGATCAGGCAATCCTGTTATCTCAAACGGCAACTCCGCCAAAGCTGCCCGTATTTCAATAATTTTTCCGGGATTGCGAGTCGCGACGACGATCTTTTGCATTCCTATTTTCCCACCCGCTGCGCTAAATCTCCCAAAACATCCCTTTGCATCTGCATGAGCCGTCCAATTCCCATTTCGCCAAGCCGTAGCAATTCCGCCAGTTCCTGCTTGGTAAAAGGAGCCTTTTCCCCAGTCCCCTGTACTTCAACAAAACTTCCAGCGCCAGTCATTACCAAGTTCATATCCACAATGGCGGAAGAATCCTCAACATAACAAAGATCCAGCGCAGATCCTTCCGGCAATATTCCAACACTCACAGCAGCGAGAAAATCTCGAACCGGAAAAATTCGCGTTTCGTCAAAACCCATTTTGGTCAACGCATCAACCAAAGCGACAAATGCGCCGGTAATCGACGCCGTTCGAGTCCCCCCATCCGCTTGAATCACGTCGCAATCAATCCAAATGGTTCGTTCTCCCAACGCTTGCAAATCTACAACACTGCGCAAAGATCGACCAATCAGTCGCTGAATCTCATGCGTTCTTCCCGTTAACTTTCCTTTGGCCGCCTCTCTCTGATTTCGGGTGCCGGTCGAACGGGGCAGCAATGAATATTCCGCCGTCACCCAGCCACCACCACTTCCTTTAAGAAATGGCGGAACCTTGTCTTCAACGCTCGCGCTGCATAAAACGCGAGTATCTCCCACCTCAATCATAACCGAGCCCTCAGCAAATTTCAGGTAATTCCGGGTCATTGATACCGGACGTAATTCATCCACTGCCCGTCCATCCACTCTCTGCATCATCATTTTCTTTCCTTTCCTGCGTCTGCTTTTATTTCTCGAATCGTTCGTTTCTACACTTTTTCCTGCTGCTGTGCATACATCACGCAGCCGATAGCTCCGTTCATTTGGGGTTTTTTCGGTACGACAACCTGCACTCCCACTTCTGTTTGAACCCAATGCGCTATTGCCGGACCGTGAGCAACGCCCCCGGTAAAAACAATAATGTCACTTGCCAAAGACATCAGCATGGGTTTGATTCGTCGAAAAATTGAATAATTAACCCCAGCTGCCAATTCAGAAGTGGGAACTCCCTCCACAATCCGGCCTATCAACTCCGACTCGCCAAAAATTGCACAGGTTGCGGATAATTCCACCGGGTTTTCATAATACCGACTTAATTCAACCAAGGAGATTCCTAAAACTGTCGCCATATTTTCCAAATAACGGCCCGTGCTTGCAGCACATTTGTCATTCAAAAGGAAGTCATTCATCCGACCGCCCCGAACCCGGATCACTTTGCTATCCTGACCACCAAGATCTAACAGAGTAAAATCCGTAAGGCCTGTTTGCCAGAGT
>CAZSRN010000090.1:0-1060 GCA_964609115.1 uncultured Veillonellaceae bacterium
GGTATAATTACCGAGCAAAACTTACGGGTCGTTTCTTTCATCTTGCTGGGAAGCGTTGTCGGAGTCTATTGTGTTTCAAAAAGCAAACAAGGGTACAGTTTGATTCGGGCGGGACTGTGGATATCATTGGTAAATGTTGCAACTGCATTATTTACAGGGCTTATCGAAGAGATTGAATACCGCCAAATTTTTTCAGATGTGGTAATGGGAGCTGTAGGGGGGATTGCTTCGGCGATTTTGTCAATTGGATTGCTTCCTTATCTGGAACAGGCTTTTCGTATTACTACTTCAGAGAAATTGCTGAATCTTGCCAGGCCCAATCATCCTTTGTTGCAAAAATTATTATTGGAAGCACCGGGCACTTATTATCATAGTATTTTGGTGGGAAACCTGGCCGAGACGGCGGCGGATCAAATAGGAGCCGACCCAGTTTTAGCCCGTGTTGGCGCATACTATCATGACATTGGGAAAGTTCAGAGACCATATTTTTTCATTGAAAACCAAGTCGATATGGAAAATCCGCATGCAAAATTGTCTCCCAGCTTATCCACTATGATCATTACTTCGCACATTCGGGATGGACTGGAGTTGTGTAAGGAGTTCAAATTACCTGAAGTGATAGCCGATATTGTCGGACAGCATCATGGAACATCCCTGGTTTCATATTTTTATCGGCAGGCTGCTGAAAGCGAACATGGAGAATGTATTATCGAAGAAGATTTTCGCTACGAGGGCCCCAAGCCCCAGTCTCGCGAAGCTGCGCTGATAATGCTTGCGGATGGTTGTGAAGCGGCTGTTCGGGCCATTGGAAAACCCAATGTGAATCGAATAGAAAATACCGTACGACGGATTATTAATGAACGATTGCGGGATGGACAACTGAATGAGTGCGATTTGACCCTGCGTGATTTGAATACGATAGGCGATATTTTTATTCATGTGCTTTGCAGCACTTGCCATTCTCGCATCGAGTATCCGGCAGATGCGATTAAAGAGTTGGAACGGAGGCGATCCCGTAATGCAAATGGAAATAAATGTTCAACCGGAAAAGCTCTTGCTG
>CAZSRN010000090.1:1070-8260 GCA_964609115.1 uncultured Veillonellaceae bacterium
ATCGAGAATCGAGGAGATTCTGCAGATGGTACTGGAACAAGCGGCGGAACTGCTTGAGTTAAGCGAAGATACGGAACTGAGTTTATTGATTGTTGATAATGAGACTATACGCGAGTTGAACAGAGAATATCGGAATAAAGATTCTGCTACGGATGTTCTTTCTTTTCCGTTGGAGGAGGAAGTGGAGGAAAACGAGGAACCGGCAGTGGTTGGCGGGCCAAGCGGTCGAATGCTCGGCGACATTGTGATATCTATTGAGAAGGCGGAAGAACAGGCGAAGGAATATGGACATTCCTTGGATCGAGAACTATCGTTTTTGCTTATCCACGGGTTGCTTCATCTTTTAGGGTATGACCATGAAAAAAATTTGGACGCGGAAAAAATTATGCGCGCAGAGGAAAAACGAATTTTGACAGCGATTGGAATAGGTCGAGGGTGAAACCCATGAGCGAGTGTGAATTGCTTCGGGCAGCTAAGGTATCAAAGCAGAATGCATATGCCCCCTATTCAAAATTTGCGGTAGGGGCGGCGGTTGAAACCGGCAGCGGACAGATATATAGTGGTTGCAATGTGGAAAATGCGTCCTATGGTCTATCAAACTGTGCGGAGCGTGTGGCTATTTGCAATGCAGTCGCCGCCGGCGAATCGCAATTTCGTCGATTGTTGGTGATTGCTGATACTCAAGAGCCTGTGTTCCCTTGTGGAGCTTGCCGTCAAGTGATGCGTGAGTTTAATATTCCAGAAATCATTTTGTGCAATAGGGATGGCTATTCAATAACAGTTGGATTGTCAGCATTATTGCCGGATGCGTTTGGACCGGAACAATTGAAAGGGGTCACGGGAAATGACTGAAGGTACTCAAAAATATAAATCAGGATTTGTTGCCGTTATAGGGCGGCCTAATGTTGGGAAATCCACCTTGCTGAATCAACTGGTGGGTCAAAAAATCGCCATTGTATCAGATACCCCACAGACTACACGCAATCGAATTCTGGGGATATTAACTTTGCAGGATGCACAGATATTGTTTCTTGATACACCGGGGATTCACAAACCGCACCACAAACTCGGAGAATTTATGGTAAAAAGCGCTCGAAGCGCTCTGCGGGAAGTAGATTTGATTTTGTTTGTGTCTGATGTGACTGAATCAGTTGGTCCTGGCGAAAGATTTATTCTGGACATGCTGGAGGAAGAGACTGCTCCAGTGGTATTGGTGTTGAACAAAGTTGATTTACTGCCTAAAGAAAAACTCTTACCGCTTATCACAAAATATTCCGGGTTTCGAGAATTTATGGCAGTAGTTCCCATATCGGCGCTTACAGGTGATAATACAGACCGTTTGCTTGATGTAATAAAAGAGGCATTACCGGAAGGACCCCAATATTATCCGGAAGATGAGATTACGGATCAGCCGGAAAGAGTCGTTGCAGCGGAACTGATTCGGGAAAAGATTTTTCGACTAACTCGGGATGAGATTCCTCATTCTACGGCGGTCGAAGTGGAGGAAATGAAAACTCGCGCCAATGGAGACGTGTTCTTGCGGGCAACAATTTATGTGGAACGTGATTCTCAGAAGGGTATTATTATTGGTTCGGCGGGCACTATGCTAAAAGAGATCGGTCGGCAGGCGAGAATCGAGATGGAAAATATTTTTGGTTCCCGATTTTTTGTTGACCTCTGGGTTAAGGTGAAAAAAGATTGGCGAAACAAAGAAGGCAGTTTACGGTCATTCGGATACGATGATCGAGAGAATCGATAAATATCTGTGGCAATAGAAAAAGGGAGATGACCATGAGCAAGGTGTCAAAGTATTTTCTAAATGGGGTCCTTGTGTTGGTACCCATTGCCATCACCGTGTTTGTGGTGAGTGAGGTTTTTGAGTTTACCGAGTGGGTAGTGGGAAGGTTTTTACCTTCATTTTTGCGATTTCCAGGAATGGCGCTGCTGGTGATGGTAACCCTCATTGCCCTGATTGGGCTGCTGTCCACACACTGGGCGTTGAAGTGGGTGCTGACATGGGGCGAAAAGATGCTGAATCGGATTCCAGGTGTAAAGTTTGTATATAATAGTGTCAAGCAGTTGTCATCCGCAATGCTTGATTCAAAGAGCTTACTTAGCAATCCAGTGCTGGTTCCCTTTCCCCATCCGGGAACTCGGGCGCTTGGATTCATTACTTCCGATGTGAGCGAAAGCATAGCAAAGCACATGACCACAGAACATATTTGCGTATTTGTGCCAATGAGTCTCAATTTGACGGCAGGCTTCAACATTTTTGTGCCCAAAGAAGATGTCGTGATACTTGACGTGACCAGTGAAAGCGCGTTACAGTATGTTTTGACGGCAGGCAGCATTATGCCCAAGAGTCAGTTGTAAAAGTTAAAAGGAGTGATTGGACATCGACAGTCCTACTCATAGTATGACCGCCCTCATCGCGGCAGTCGCATTGTTGGGGATCAATGGTTTTTTTGTATTGGCAGAATTTGCGTTGGTGAGGATTCGCAAAACTCGCTTGGAAGAATTAGCTCAACGCGGAGATAATCGGGCAACTCTTGCATTGAAAATGGTGGCGCGCATTGATTCCTACCTGAGTGCGGTTCAGCTTGGAGTTACGTTGGCTTCGCTTGGATTAGGATGGTTGGGTGAACCAGCGGTTGCTGCATTTATTGAGCCGATTGTTTTTCAATATTTTCCCGGGTCACCGGTTCTATTACGCTCAGTATCCTTGATTCTCAGTTTTTCTACGGTTACTTTTGTTACAGTAGTTTTGGGTGAATTGATACCCAAAAATATTGCTATGCAGAAGACTGAAACTGTGCTTTTATGGTCAACCTGGCCATTGTATATTTTTCACCAGTTGGGTTGGCCTATTATTGCTTTATTTGATCGGTCGGCACGCGTTCTGCTGAATTTAATCGGTATTGAACCTGCTAAGGATAACGATATGGCGCATTCTGAAGAGGAATTGCGCATGATTGTCAGTGCTAGTCGCCGGGGTGGAGTGCTGGACCAGATGGAAAGCGAACTCATTGACAATGTTTTTGACTTTGCCGATAGGATGGCGCGGGAAATCATGATTCCCCGTAGGGATATGGTTTGTTTGTTTGTGGATGATCCTTATGAAGAAAATTTACGGGTGGTCATGGAGACCGCTCATACCCGCTATCCCTTGTGCAGGGATGACAAGGACCATGTTCTTGGCATGGTTCATATTCGGGATTTGATGAATTACAATGGAATTCGGCATGAACATCCGGATTTGACATCAGTGATGCGAGAAGTTTTGATGGTGCCGGAAGGGATGTCTGTTGCAAAACTTCTTCAATTGATGCGACACAAAAGAATTCATTTGGCGGTTGTTGTTGATGAATACGGCGGTACCGCTGGATTGGTGGCGCTTGAAGACGTCATTGAGGAGATTGTCGGTAACATTCAGGACGAACATGATGCACCGGTAGAGCCGGAAATTCAACGGCTGCAAGATGGCTCTTTCCAATTTGACGGCGGTGTTCTTTTGGATGACGTTTTAAAATTATTAAATATTCATTTGGATGAGCATGAAGAAGATACGGTAGGCGGATATATTTTTGGTTTATTGGGACGCCAACCGAATAAAGGGGATTTGGTGGAGATTGGTGAGTATCAGTTTAAAGTCTTAAAAACTGATGGATTTCGCATTTTGCGAGTGTTGGCCAGCCCGCCGGTTGAACCGACTGATCCGCCAGATACTGATTATGGGAGCGTATTGTCTTGACCCAACAGCAATATGTGACAGAAGCGCTGATTCTTTCGGTGCGCGACATGGGAGAAGCGGATCGACTGGTTACTTTATTTTCCAGGGAACATGGAAAAATTTCTGCGGCTGCGTATGGAGCGCGGCGTACGCGTAGTCGTTTGGCAGGCACCGTACAGAGCTTTGCACAGGTTTCAGTTTCTCTTATTCCCGGACGCAGTCTGGATACCATTGGGCAGTGCGAAGTAATACGCAGTTTTTCGGAGCTGCGTGAAGACCTTGAACTTATGACCTATGGCGCTTTTTTGACTGAACTGATTTCTGAATTATGGCCGGATCGTTCACCTGAACCTTCGGCCTTTGATGTCCTGATAGGTGCATGGGCGTTATTATCTGAAAAAAATCCCCGACTGGTTTCAATTGCCGGCGCTTGGCAATTATTGGCGCTAGCCGGATTTCATCCGGAGTATGCGCACTGTGTAGCTTGTGGACGGGTATTGGCATTGCCGGCTTTTTTTGATGCCTGCGCTGGGGGTGGAGTGTGTTTGGATTGCGAGCATGAAGGCTTACAACCACTCAACGAAGAGGTGTGTGAATTCGTTGATATTTTGTTGAATATCAATTGGAAAAGCCCGATTCAGTTTAAAGTGACAGGTGCAACACTACTAAAAGCGGAAAAGATGCTGATTGAGTTCATCGCGCACCGGATTGAGCATCCGCTCAAATCTGTTAGATTTATTCAGATGATGAAGGGAACAGAACGGCTGGAGGAAAAGTGATGGCTGTAAGCTTGGTACTGGTGAATCTTGAAGAGGGTATGCCCACGGTCGAACAGGCTGAGCGCCGATTGGTCAGTGAACTTGGTCGCGCTCGGGCTTCAGGTGCAAAAGCCGTTAAACTCATCCATGGCTATGGTTCTACAGGAGTTGGAGGGAAGTTGCGCATAAGCATCCGGCAGTTTTTGGCTTCAAAAAAACGGCGAAATACAATCAGGGCTTATGTTTCAGGGGAAGAATGGGATATTTTTAGCGATGAATCGCGTCAATTGCTCGAGAGTTGTCCGGATTTGTCACGTGACAAGGATTTGGGGCGTGGAAACCCTGGAATTACAATTGTGCTGCTGTAGATAAGTTGTTGCTATACCATCATGGGAGTGGATTCATCCTAGTATGAAAGGGAGAATTCGGTGGCAAAGATTCTCATTGTGGACGACTCTACTACGATTCGGGTGCTGCTACGGGACATGTTGACCGCAGTCGGTCATCAAGTGGTCGGTGAAGCAGATACGGGCGTGAAGGCATATATGGAGTATGTTCGTCTGAAACCGGATGTGGTGACAATGGATTTGGACATGCCGACGATGAATGGACTGGCTGCAATGTCAAAAATTTTGGCGCCTTTTCCGGAAGCGCGTTTTTTGGTTGTCAGCGCTATTGGGCAAAAAAAAATTATTGAAGAGGCATTGGAGAGGGGAGCGCGGAGCTTTCTTCTGAAACCCTTTACGGAAGGACAGGTTGCAGAAGCAATAAAGTCTGTGATGAATCAACCTTTCACTACCAGCGAATTTCGAGAGAAGGTTCGTTGGCATCGCCGAAAACAGAAAAGCGATGCACAAGTCGAAGAGGTTGTTAACGAAGTGATTTCTCCATATAATTTAGAAAAATTAGGGACTGGCTCCTATCAGGTTGTAATTCATTCATCATTTTCAGCAGGCAGTTGTGCAGCTTTGGCCGTGGAAACAAAATGCCTTTGCCAAGGAGAGGCGTCCGGTTGGATTTTCGACTTTGGGGCTATAGCGCGGTTAGACAAACCGGCATTAGTGGCTCTCAACAGTTTAATGGATGAATTGCATCAAGATTGCGGCGGTGTGACAGCAGTTGCCGCAAATGAAAAGTTGGTGCGACAAATTCAAGATGAACAGGATACAAACGGAAATTTATCTTTTTTACTGCTTTTACTGGAAGAATGCCGTAAAATATAGCTGGATTGTTTAGAGTTTGTGTGTGAAGTATGGGTCAGGCAATGATATGAGGCTTGCTTTTTTTGTCTAATTTCGATATGATATGTCCAATCATGGTGATGCGGGAAACAGTAACCTGAACCAGTATACATGCAGCGAGCCGGAGATAGTGCAAGTCCGGCGACAATCAGGCGAACGGCATTCCCAAACTGCGGGAGGAAAGATCCGGTGGCGGATTGAGTAAAGCCTGCCATAAAATCAAGGTGGGCCTCTTTTGATGAGGTCAAACAGGGTGGAACCGCGGGAGTATTAAACCCGTCCCTGTAACGATATTTTCGTTACAGGGACGGGTTTTTCTAATTTTCCACCATTTATATTTCCAATGAAAAGTTGAGATTATGCATAAAGGGGGACAATATTAGCATGACATTTCAGGAAATTATTCTTACGTTGCAGAAGTTTTGGTCCAGCCAAAATTGTATCATTCAGCAGCCTTATGATGTGGAAAAAGGGGCAGGAACGATGAATCCCGCAACATTTTTACGGGCGCTTGGTCCAGAGCCTTGGAACGTGGCCTATGTTGAACCATCGCGTCGTCCGGCAGACGGCCGTTATGGCGACAACCCAAACCGCTTGTTTCAGCATCATCAATACCAGGTAGTCATGAAACCTTCGCCGCTGAACATCCAGGATTTATATTTGGAAAGTCTGGCGCAATTGGGTATCAAGGCGGCTGAGCATGACATTCGATTTGTCGAGGACAATTGGGAATCTCCCACGCTGGGAGCGTGGGGATTGGGTTGGGAAGTATGGCTGGATGGAATGGAAATTACCCAATTCACCTATTTTCAACAGGTTGGCAGTATTGATGTTAAGCCGGTTGCCGTTGAAATAACTTATGGGCTGGAACGTCTGTCGATGTATATTCAAGGCAAAGAAAATGTATTCGATATTGAATGGGTCAATGGAATTACATACGGCGATGTGTTCCATCGCAATGAAGTCGAACAGTCTTATTATAATTTCGAAATTGCTGATACAGAAATGTTATTCAAGTTGTTCGATATGTATGAAAAGGAAGCTATGCGGGTTGTAGATCTCGGCTATGTGTTGCCGGCATATGACTATGTTTTGAAATGCAGTCATTCTTTTAACCTGCTCAATTCCCGAGGCGCCATCAGTGTTAGCGAACGGACTGCGTTTATCGGCAGGGTACGTAATCTGGCCCGGCTGTGTGCTCAGGGATACTTGGCTCAACGGGAAAAATTGGGATATCCGCTTCTGAAGGGGGCAAAATAAAATGGTAAAAGATTTATTATTTGAAATTGGCACCGAGGAAATCCCAGCCCGGTTTATGCCTGGGGTACTGGCGCAATTGGCCGATATAGCCCGCAAGGCACTTGCGGATAAAAGGATTGCTCACGGAGAATTAAAAACGGTTGGGACTCCGCGACGGATTGTCTTAATTGTGAAAGATGTTGCGGAAACTCAAGCGGATCA
>CAZSRN010000091.1:0-8257 GCA_964609115.1 uncultured Veillonellaceae bacterium
TGATAATAATCATGATGTTTTGCCCATTTGCTCAATCTGAACCAAACTTCTTTGGGAACCGCTTTTACAAATTGAATTGGCTCGTTGGCAAATTTTAGATTTAAATCGCTTAGCTCTGAATGAGTAACCATATGCTCATCACTATTACCTGAGTTCACAACTGACGCTATAGGTATTGCCGCCACTTTCACATCAGCTTTTTGCTTATTTATCGGCTTTTCTACGACCTTGTCAGATTTTTTCTTTGTTGACGATTGTTTGGGTTGAACAGCCACGGGGCCTGCCACAAAACGTTTTGTTGCTGCACTCTCAGTTTTTGAAGGGTTCATTGTTTCATCGCTTGCTATTTGAATCATGCTTGAGTGGATTATTTCTTTTTCATCGGAATTTTGAATTATTACATTATCATTTTTTATGTCTAACGATACCCTGTAGGAAGATTCATTTTCTTCTTCAACGGCAAGTGTTTCCAAAGTTTTCATTTCTTTGCGAGATTTCAGGTCTACGCCCATAGGCCATGCAATTTTCTCCAATTCGCTAACTAAAGTTTTATCAACAGCTTGGGCGTCTTCATTGTCCGGTCCAAGTTTTTCGATCCTCATCTCCTCAAGTTTCTCAAAAACTGGTTGCATAGCAACTACCGGGTCACAAAAGAACAACGAACCTCGAATACGCGCAAATTTCCACCCTAGTCGTTCAAGTACCGCTTGCCGCTCTAAATCTTCATCGCGCTTTTCTGGACCATGAAAGCGGTCTCCGTCACATTCAATTGCCAATCGGTCTTTTGACCCAACGACAACCAAGTCAATTCGATAGTACCCAACCGGCCATTGCGCCTTTACGCGGTATCCTTGTTGAGCTAATCGTTCCATAACGTGAACTTCAAATATAGAATCCGCTTTAGCTATTTCGTTGAGGATCCCTTGGATTCTCGAATACGGATTCTGAGCATACAATATTAGTTCGCGTCTGATATCCCCTTGTTTAAGTTGAGTCTGCGGATCAACAGAATGAACCACCCAGAGCTGATTTTTTGCGCGGCTAGCTGCAACATTAAAGCGTTTTTTATTGGAACTATAAGCACCTTCGCCTTTTCTTCGCAAAAAGCCATCTTCTTCTTCGCCAATACTGTCCACCATGGAAATGAGTATTACATCCCGTTCATCGCCTTGAAATTGTGCTGGACTGCCACAGACAATGCGCCTTTTTATATATTCGCTAGCGGACAATTCAGCCCGCAGTTTTGAGTCAATTATTTTCGTCTGGTCTTCCCCTAACATTGAAATAACGCCAATATCGGCATCGCTGTAGGAAGGATGCAGAGTCATTGCTACAATCAAACGAACAATCGCTTCCGCTTCAACTTCATTTCGTTTCTTATGCACGGTTCCGTTAACCCGATAGGCAACTGTCGCTGGTTTTAGCAAACTTGATGACGTTTCGCGCAATGGGCGAATTTGGTTATCGTATGATAGGGAGTTGGAAAAACCAATAATCTCGGGAACGCATCGGAAATGTTCATTCAACATTATAGTTTCGCCAAAACTACGGCGAGCCAAGTCGTAAACAGATGTGAGTAAATCAAACAACTCTGCATTAGGGATTCCTTGCAGATGAATATCAATTAAATTCTGAATCGGTTCCTGTTCAACACCAACCGGATCAGGGGTTGTTTGTTCGTGGTCTCCGACAATAATGGCGTCTTTTGCCATGTATAAAGGAATTAGCGCCATAAGATTTGCCTGACTTGCTTCATCAATGATAACTACATCAAATTGTACCGACGAAGGATTAAACTTCTCGGCAACATCTTGCAACGACATTATCCAAACGGGCACTGCTTCAGTGCAATTCGCCAATTCTCGCTGCGCCGCAGCCTTCATTTTATTTTGTATGCTCTTTATTTTAGTTGACCCCAAACGTTTCTGAAAGTCAAGCCACCCAGACAGCGATTGTTGCAATTGTGGCTTTGCTCTCACCAGCTTTATCTGATTAGCCCATGCCAACTTATCAACCAATTCTTCAGTGATTTGCATTATATTATTTCGGACTGTTTCAAGGTTCTTTTGAACTTGAGATAAATCGGTTGATTGCCGGCGCTTAAGCTCTGAAGCTAAGCGTAACCATTTCCAGGCTTCTTCGAGATTTCCCGGGATTGCTGCGCTGTCATGTGGAGCAACGCGACAGCGGATAGCTGCCGCCCATTGAGAGTTTGCCGCTTCAAGTTGGTTTAATAGAGCGGCGCGTTTTTCATATATCGGAATATACTCTTTTAATTCGATAAGGCGATTATAAATTCTGTTGTATCCCTCAACGTCTTTTGTATGTATTGCGGCTTCCAATTGTTTGGGCAGTCCGTTTTTGTTCTGATCAATCAAGCCAATTAGTCGTTTTAACTCCATTTCAATATTTTGCATTTTTAGTCGCTGCAGCTCTGACGCAACAATTTCGGGCAATCGATTCGTAACAATTTCCTCTATTTGATAGTACTCCGCAAGCGGAGAATCAATACGCGACGCCCGTTGCTCTAGCAATTCCCAATTCAGCCCTTCGTCAATCAGCTTGCGGACAAGTGGATTCCAGATTCCATCGTACCAATCAAGACAACGATTAATTTCTGGCACAACGGCATGACAATATAATTCGGGAGTATCACCAAATGATTCAAAACTGTCACCACCATTGGCAGCGATTAACTGATTCCACAGGTGGGATAGCTTTTGACGTCCAATCTGCAATTCAGCTTCCAATCTCAGTGAGTGAAAGTGCTCGATGCGCGACGGTGTTCCTGCACCTACACGGCAGTGTTGAATTATCTTCTTCCATTCCCGCTTTACCAACAAAGTCATCATACTTAGGTTACCCCCATCTTTAAGATGGGTTTCGATTTGTCGGCAAATCATACTGACATTTTCAACTGTAGCTGGATGCATTATTTGGGGTTCAAGGTGCTTTAACAAGGTTAATTGATTCGCAACGTCAACAGTTTCTAGAATTCTTTGACAGAGGACTTCCCAAAGTTGTCGACTTTGTCCCCCATTTTTCCCTGCAATAATCACCAAAGGACGCCAGGCGTTTTTTAAACGACTTTCCTCAAACTCAACAAACAATCGTTCTGAAGCAGCTTCTAAAGCTTGATAAGAATTGACCCCATTCCAGTATTCACGATATTTTTCAAGGTCAATATTTAATAATTCCCGATATTCTTCAATCAGAAATTTGAAAGATTCAGGGGCCGGAAGGTTCGTTACATCCAACACCCCGTTCTCGAGAGCGGTCTCTGTCATTGAATCTAATTGAGCGTTGCTTGAATATAGCCAAAGAATCTCAAAATCTGAAATTGGCAATGGGTCATTTAACTCTGCCGTTCCGGGAATCCAGTCATTCCCTTCCTTTTTCACTGCAACAATACGAGCAGCTTCAGACGGACTCAATATTTTTCCGTCAATTTCAATCGGATTATATTCCGAATCCAATATACATCTGAGTGAAGCGCGGAGAGTATTCATGTCTTTCAGCAAATGGTCGCGTTGATGCCAGAGTTCATCGGCTTGCGAAAAAAGCTTTTCGGGATCATCCAAGGTCAATCGGCTATTAATCGCATTAACTGCGTTCTCCATCTGTCTGCGGCTTTCCGCATCCGCCGACAGTACGGAAACGCACAAAGATTGAAGGCTTCGCGGGATCTGATTCTTTAAAACACGAAGTGCTTTTTCCGTGTGGCTCGTTACTAATATGCTTTTTCCCTGAGCCAGGAGGTGGCCAATAATATTTCCTATCGTATGAGTCTTTCCTGTGCCTGGAGGGCCTTGAACATGAACCCGCCCAGTCTTTTCAAGCCTTTTGATAATTCTAATCTGCGCCTTATTCGCTGGCTTCGCCAATAAAACCGATGATTCATCATCTTCTCGGAATCCCTCATTATAAGTAATTTTGCTTTTTTCCGTTCTTCTTTCTTGTCCTAATTTCCCATGTGCTCCGACGATTGCCGCGAGTGGTTGTGAAAACTCCGTAGCGTTATCCAAGTGTTTAAGAATTTGTTCAACTGACAATCCATAAGATGTATTGCGCTTTCTTACAAAAAAGTAAGGTTCCCGCCAAACCCGGGGGAATGATCGTTCACTGTCTCCGGGCATCTCTAAAAACTGCCCTTCCTTCGGCGAAAGACTCTGAACAAGCGCTTTTAGGAAGGTTCTGGTATCTTCTTCAGCTAAGGGATGATACTGAGCAGCTTCTAACTCTTCACTCCGTTTTTGCACTAATTTCAAATCGGCTCCATCAATTGCAAGCAACAACGAGCTATATAATTCTACTGGTCGATCAGAATTATATAGCATGAAAGCAGGCAACCTATCATCAAACTTTAAGATGACTCGTTTTAATAAAAGCGGGTGATGAATCCCTCCCGTTTGAATCCGCCAATTTAATAAGCCATCACCAACCAACAACTCCAGTTGTCCGGCCTCTTTTTCAATAAGAACATACAGTTCATATAGCTTTTCGAATAAGGCTTGCACGGATTCAGCGCGAATCCTTTCCTCTGCCCAAATTCGCCGTTGATCCAACCACTTATTATAAAAAACTAAGCGCGTTGAAGATGAATCAAATAATTCATAGGCGCTTTCTTCACCAGTCTCTCCGTGCATCGGGAGTTGTTGAAAAGTTGATGGCTCGTTTCTGGGATTCGCCCATCCGTTCAAAAGCCATCGTTGCACCTCCTGCGGTGGGGTCGGGCATGCATATAATTTGGGTCTTTGAACAAATAATATCGGGTCCTCTTCTTCTGCCGCAGGAACATATTTTATGTTTTCATGAGAGGGAAAATCTCGCAGCGGCATGCAAAACGGCTGCTCCCGTATTTGCCTTGGTGCAGGAAATCTTTGTTGTATCAATACCCTCAGAAAGGAGAATACCTGGCGTATCCTTCCACGCATAACCTCAATATCATGCTGAGTTAAAGCATCCGTTCGTGAATCGTTTGATTGGGAATTTGCCATAAAAAAAGAACACCCCACTAAAACAGTGAAATACTTATTAAATAGCATTCTTCTTCTCTTGTTTACCAGTCTCCTGCCAAAATCAAAAATATTAATGAGTTGTACAACTTACTTATTAAATCATGAACAAAGAAAACCGTCATCGCTGACGGCCAACAATCACACCCCTATTTTTTATACGGTTCATTCCTATCCATCACATACTCGTAAATAATCGACTCAAATCCCAAACGTCCTAACTCTATTGCATTTTCAGCTGGTCGTAGTCCTTCTTCATTGTTGATTGTTGTCAAGCCAGTGCCGTTTGCAATCAACACCTTAAATCCCTATATCGTAAAGGATTTGAGTCTTTTCGCCTCTCACCAGTGATACTTCTCGCCCCGCGCGATCTTGAAGGCCCGGTAGATTTGCTCCACGAGCAACAGCCGGATCATTTGGTGGGTGAAGGTCATCCGGGAAAAGGAAAGGCGCTCCCGCGCCGCTGCGGTCACCGCAGGCGACAAACCAAAAGCGCCACCAATAATGAACGTAATGTCGCCGTGCCCGGCAGTCCCGAGCGCAGCGATTTTTTTCGCCAGTTCTTCCGAAGACAGAGGTTGCCCCACGACATCGAGCACGATGAGATAACTGGAGGCAGGCACTTTTTTCAACAGCCGTTCCCCTTCCGCCGCCAGCACTTTTTCTTTTTCGGCTGGCGAGGGTTCATCCGGCATGCGTTCTTCATCGACTTCGATGATTTCCAGCTTGCAGAGAGGGCCGAGGCGTTTGACAAATTCGCGGATGCCTTCTGTCAGATACTTTTCCTTGATTTTCCCGACGGCAACAATCCGAATCCGATTCATTCGTTACTCGTTGGGAACTTCGCTGAGTTTGGCCTGCACGGTGAATTGCTCCCCATTCCGCGCAATGAACAGTTCAACGGTGGCGCCCACGCCCTGCGCTTCGATCACGGAACGCAAATCAGGCAGACTGTTGGTTTCCTGTCCCGCCAGCTTCAAAATGACGTCTCCCACACGGATTCCGGCGCGATCAGCCGGTGAGCCCAACACAATCCGGAACACATAGAGTCCTTTTTCAATATTCAGCTGGTATCCGTACCGTTGAGCCGAATTTTTGTCAAAAGCCACGATGCCGAGGTATGGCCGGGCAACCCGCCCCTTTTCAATCAAAGACTCAATAATCGGTCTGGCCGTATTGATCGGAATGGCAAATCCAATTCCTTCTACGCCGCCGGCGGCAATTTTGATGCTGTTGATTCCGACAACTTCTCCATCCGCATTGGCCAGTGCCCCGCCGCTGTTGCCGGGATTAATGGCGGCATCGGTTTGAATCAGCCGGAAGCGCCGTTCGCCGATATCCAACGTCCGGTTCAACGCGCTGATCACTCCAGCCGTCACGCTGCCTTTCAGTTCCAATCCCAACGGATTACCGACGGCAATGGCCGGTTCGCCAACCAGCAGACTGTCCGAGTCGCCAAACTTGGCCGGTTGGGTTCCTGCCGGATCAATCTTCACGACGGCCAGATCGGTCGCCGGATCGACGCCCTGCACCTTGCCGGGGACAGTCCGTCCGTCGGACAACGAAACCACCAATTCCTGCGCTTCCGCCACCACATGATAGTTGGTCACAATATGTCCGGCTGCGTCATAAATGACGCCGGACCCGCTGCCCCGCTCCACCAGCATTCTTCGATTGAACATATCGCTTACATATGCTTTGTTGGTAATGCCGACCACAGAAGGCCCAACGATTTGCGCGGCGCGCACGATCGGTGTATTTCTGGCGGGCGACAGGGCCGCCTTGGCCGTCGGCGCCGTTACTTCCTGTTTGATTTGAGTCAGAGCATCCGGAATGGATTTGCCGATAAAAAACGGCCCGTATCCCAGTACCAGACCGCCGCCGATTACTGCGCCGATCATCGCTACCACCAATACGGGTGCGTATTTTTTGTAAATTGCTTTCATGAGAACTCCTCCTTTGTCTGATATTCTACAGGGAAAAACTTACCGTATCGCAGGGATGCGCCAAGTGCAAAAACAGATCCTGCCCCAAGCGAACGCCGTGTTGGTCCAATACCTGTTCCACCGTCGACAATGCCAGATCCGGGCAATTGTTATGCTGGCTGAGATGCGCCAAAAATACATGAAGCCCGTTTTTTTTGCCCATGCGGGCCAGGCAGCGTCCTGTATCCAGATTCGACAAATGGCCGCGGTTTCCCAGAATCCGTTTTTTCAGATACTCCGGATAGGGTCCGTTGCGCAGCATGGTCACATCGTGGTTCGATTCAAAAACCATCACGTCGGCAAAAGCGATGTCCTGCTCCACCCGTTCCGATACACAGCCCATATCCGTCGCGACGACACATTTCACATCCCCGTGGCGAAACGAGTATCCTACCGGCTCCGCCGCATCATGCGAAATCGCAAACGGTTCCACGCAGACGCCGCCGATTTCCAGACGGTTGCCCAGTTCGCGTTGAAACTCCTGCTCCACATGATGAGCGGGCTGAAAGGCATCCCACGTCCGGCGGCGGGTAAAGGCAGGCACTTTAAACTTGCGCGTGAAAACCGGCAATCCGCTGACATGATCGCTGTGTTCGTGCGTAATCAATATGGCATCCAATTCGGACGGATCAACGCCGACCCCGCGCAAACCCTTTTCAACCCGTCGCGCCGAGATTCCGGCATCCACGAGAAATTTTGCGCCGCCGAGTTCGATAAAAATTGCATTGCCGGTGCTGCCACTGGCTAGAATATGTAATTGCATACTGTATCGATTCGTCCTATCCATTTCAGATTCCTGCAAAAAAAAGAACCCGGTCCGCCCGGGTCTGTTGACCAAATATCGCAAAAGGCTGTTCAAAAAGGTCCAGATGCAAGAAACGGTGAGGCTTGCGCTGCACCGCGTACGACACTTGTACGCAAGCAAGAAAACGGAGTCGTGCCGCGGCATGTGGGCCTTTAGGGACAACCTGTCAATGAGTCGCCTTCTGGCATTCAGGGCATACCCCGTAAAAATAAAATTGCTGGCCGATCAACCGATAGCGGGTCCCGGCTTCAATTTCACGTGTAATTTTTGATGCGTCCAGATCAAAAACGTCATCCACGCGACCACATTCGATGCAACGGACATGCGCGTGATCCGACATATCCGCATCATAGCGGAAGCTGTCTTCCCCCGCGTTGAGGACTTGAACCAGTCCGATTTCCTGCAGAATATCAATCGTCTTATACACAGTCGCCAGGCTCATCGTGGGATAC
>CAZSRN010000092.1:0-8243 GCA_964609115.1 uncultured Veillonellaceae bacterium
CGTCGAATTTTGGACCGGCTCGTGGGATATAAACTGAGTCCGCTCTTGTGGAAAAAAGTAAGACGTGGCTTGAGCGCCGGTCGAGTTCAAACCGTAGCCGTCCGTTTGATTTGTGATCGGGAACGTGAAATTGAAGCTTTTACGATAACGGAGTATTGGTCAATTCAGGCATTATTGCAAAAAAAAGACTCTCTTGAGTCTTTTGAAGCTGAATTAATCTCGATTGCGGGGGAAAAGCCTGAAATTGCATCTGAAGCAGCGGCGCTGTCTATTCAACAGGAATTAGCGGCTGCGGCTTTTCAGGTGGCGGAAATAAAACGACGTGACCGTCAACGCAAACCTTATCCTCCTTTTATTACAAGTACCCTGCAGCAGGACGCTTCGCACAAATTAGGCTTTAGCGCAAAAAAAACCATGATGCTGGCACAGCAATTATATGAAGCGGGCCATATAACCTACATGCGAACAGACTCAACGCGAGTTTCTACTATCGCACAAGAAGAAGTGCGAAAATGGGTAGAAAATCATTTCGATGCGACGTATTTGCCGCCCACGCCCCCGCAATACGCCAAGAAGAGCGCGCAGGATGCACATGAAGCTATTAGACCGTCAGAACCGCAGATTATGGCCGAACAACTTCCGGTTGCCGTCAGTCGGGACCAGAAACGGTTATATGAACTGATCTGGAAACGTTTTGTATCCAGCCAGATGAAACCGGCTGTGTTTGACACCGTGACTGCCGAAATATCTGCGGGAAAGTATGCGTTACGCGCCTCCGGATCCATTTTGCGCTTTCCCGGTTTTATGGCGGTATATGCGGATGCCGTAGAGAATGGAATCAAACAGGAGCAGGATAAGTCATTGCCACGGCTGGAGGCGGGAGAACAGTTAGCAGTACAAGAGGTTAAACCGGCGCAGCATTTTACCGAACCGCCTCCGCGCTTTTCTGAGGCAGCTTTGATCAAGCTGTTGGAAGAAAAGGGAATTGGCCGGCCGAGTACCTATGCGCCAACCATTGATACCATACAGGCTCGTGGATATGTAACGAAGGAAGAAAAAAAGTTTCATCCGACTCCGTTGGGATTTATCGTTGTTGATTTATTGAAAGAATATTTTCCTGAAATTGTGGACGTAACTTTTACTGCGAACATGGAAAACAATCTGGATGAAATTGCGCAGGGCGAGTTGCAATGGCGCAAGTTGCTGCAGGACTTTTATGGACCCTTTATCGATACAATTGGAAGGGTTGAGAAAGAAGCGCCCCGGGTCAAAGTACCGGAAGAAATTACAGATATTCCTTGCGAAAATTGTGGTGCACCGATGGCGATAAAACACGGGCGATTTGGAGCATTTCTCGGGTGTACGAAATTTCCGGAATGCAGGACTACCCGTCCCATCATGAAAGATGCTGGAGTTGCCTGCCCCTTGTGTGAAAAACCGGTCGTAATACGCAAATCAAAAGCAGGTCGTTCCTTTTTTGGCTGTAGCGATTATCCGACTTGCACTTTTATTTCATGGAATAAGCCCACAGGGGAACTGTGTACTGTTTGCGGGTCTTTTATGGTAGAGAAAAAACACAAGGATCAGCCGGATAGCGTGGAGTGCAGCAATAATGAATGTCCAACCCGCGCAGGACAAAGTAAAGCGAATGCAGATATCGAGGTAGTGTCAGGCAAAGCCAAGAAGGCTGTTGTTCGCAAAACAACAAAAAGAGCAGTTGCGTCCGATTCAAAAACTTCTGCTAATTCCTCTAAAAAAACTGCTTCGCCGAAAGCAACGGAACATAAAACCACAAAAAAAACCGCACCAACAGCAAAGAAACCGGCAAACCCGGCAAAACGCAAGTCATTAAAAAAATAATGGTTTTTGAAAACAATTATGAAAAGTGTGACAATCATATTGCCACGCTTTTTTAGTTATGCTACAATTAGCTGGAAATAGTGTAATGGGGCAATTATGGTGTTTAATATGTGCGTAAATCAGATGCACAATTATCTTGAATATATTCAGGGCGCCAAGAATGTATCTCCGCATACGGTTGTTAATTATCGACGGGATATTGAACAATTTCTGGAGTTTTTGCGCCGGATTATACCCGGCGATTTTACATTATCGATGGTTGATACCTATATGGCGCGGCGATATTTGGCGGCGCTGGTTAGCGGACAATATTCCCGAAAGACGATGGCCCGCCATATTGCATCGCTACGATCTTTTTTTCGATATCTTTGCCGAGAACAAGTGATTGAAACCAATCCGTTTGTTGGAATTCGCACCCCGAAACTGGAACGGCGGCTGCCGCAGTTTTTGGATGTGCCGGAAATTGACGATTTGATGAAGTTGCCGCCGCCGACTATTTTAGGACTCCGCGATCGAGCCTTGCTTGAACTATTATATGGTGCAGGGGTTCGTGTTTCAGAACTTACCGGATTGGCAATATCAAATATTGAACTCACGGAACAATATATTTTGGTATTCGGTAAAGGAGCCAAAGAACGGATTGTTCCCATTGGACGAATGGCTGTTCAGGCAATACAGGTTTATTTGCAGGAGAGCCGTCCGACATTGCTTGCCAAGGGCAGACAGATGACGGATGCGGTATTCCTGAATCATAGCGGGACCCCTTTGAGTGATCGAAGCGTCCGCAGGATACTGGAAAAATATGTTGATGCGCTGGCTGTACACAAACGGGTTACACCGCATACTCTGCGGCATAGTTTTGCGACCCATCTGTTGGATAATGGAGCTGACTTGCGATCCGTGCAGGAACTGCTCGGGCATGTCAGTCTTAAGACAACCCAGGTGTACACACATGTTTCCAGCGAACGACTTTTGTCAGTATACAAAAATGCACATCCCCGGGCATGACGGCCCTTATTATTTTTGTGCAAATGATCGAAAAGAATAGGAGAGGTGGAATTTTAAGTGGCAAGTGTACTATTGGAGAAAACTAGAAAAATTAGTCGGTTATTAGAAAAAGTCGAAAAGATCACGTATGCTGATTTGTCTCAAACATTAAGCGAAGTAATGCGGGCGAATGTTTACCTGGTGAATCGCGAAGGCATTATTCTGGGATACAGCATTGTGGATGAATTTGAATGTGAATTAATGCTGGAAAAGGTCTTGAAACTGGGACGCTTTCCAGATCGTTACGTTACTTGGCTTTCCAAGGTGCTGGAGACCTCCGAGAATTTAACTCTTAATGATGGAATGTGTGCATTCAGCACCGAGACTCCTTGCATCGCCAATGAAAAATTTACGACAGTTGTACCGATTTACGGTGCAGGAGAACGGTTGGGGACACTAATTGTCGCAACATTCAACGAACCTTTTGTGGATGAAGATTTGATTTTGGCAGAATATGCAGCGACAGTTGTCGGCATAGAATTCTTGCGTGACCGGACAGAGCGGATTGAAGATGACGCGCGTAAAATGGCGACAATTCAGGTGGCGCTCGGCACTTTATCCTATTCTGAAATGGAAGCGGTCATGCACATTCTGGGTGAACTGGACGGAAATGAAGGATTACTGGTTGCAAGCAAAATTGCGGATCGTGTTGGAATCACCCGCTCCGTTATCGTTAATGCGCTACGCAAATTTGAGAGCGCCGGTGTTATTGAATCTAAATCATTAGGAATGAAGGGAACCTATATCAAGGTATTGAATGAAAAATTAATTGATGAACTTAAAAAATTAAAACGCTAGGAAAAACTGCCGGGATGCATGCGTAACGGTAGGAAAAAGGTTTTTTTCCTTAAAAGTCGAATAAGTTCTTACAGCGGAATAAATAGACTAAAAAGTATGGAAAACGGAAGGAGGGATGATCATGTTTAACCGCATATTCGATTCGCCGCCGGTGAATTTACTCGAAAAAGCGCTGGAGGGATCATCTCTCCGTCACAAAGTAATCAGCAATAATATTGCCAATATCAATACACCGGGGTATAAACGAATGGAAGTGTCCTTTGAAGAGGAACTGTCTTCTGCGGCAACGAATAGCGGAAACCGTTCAGGAATGACACTTACTCATCCCAAACATCTTTTACCTCCGGCAGCTGTCCCAAACCCTAACCGAATCCATACAGTCGAAAATACGTCTTTGCGGACGGATGGGAATAATGTGGATATTGACGCCGAGATGGCGGCAATGACGAAAAACAATATTTTCTATAATACCGTAGCCCAACGAATTAATGGATATTACACGAATATCAAGCTTGCGATCAAGGGAGGCTGACGTACATGAGTATTTTTGGGGCCATTGATGCTGCAGCGTCAGGCATGACGGCTGAGAGACTACGACTGGATGTCATCTCCAATAATATTGCCAATGTGAATACGACCCGAACTACAGAGGGCGGACCTTACCGCAGACAATTTGTTGTTTTTGAGCCTAGGCCGGGCGATGGTTCTTTTTCTCGTGCAATGAGCAGCCAATTGCAGCGTGCACAGTTGAACGGCGTGAAAGTTACCGGGATAAAAAAAGACGATTCGCCTCCCCGCATGGTTTATGAACCGGGGCATCCGGATGCTGACGCCGACGGGTACGTGAAGCTTCCCAATATTAATATTATTACCGAAATGGTGGATATGATGACTGCGTCCCGAGCTTATGAAGCCAATGTGACTTCGGTTAATGTTGCAAAAAGTATGATGCTGAAAGCGCTGGAGATCGGGAAATAGATTTTTGCTTGTTTGCAAGGATTATTTTGAGAGGGTGAAAAACGATGACTGTTCCGGCAATTGGCGCGGCAAAATTAGCAATGATGCCGAGCGGCGGCGCTACCAAGCTTACAGAATCGGTATCGGAAAAATCTTTCGGGCAGCTGTTGTCGGATGCCTTGAACAACGTTAATGATTTGCAGCAAAAAGCGGATCAGGCTTCTTCCGATTTGGCAACCGGACGCATTGAAGACATTTCCCAGGTGGTTATTGCAGCGGAAAAGGCAGCGGTTGCTCTCCAGCTGACCGTACAAGTTCGAAACAAAATGTTGGACGCATACCAGGAAATGATGCGGATGCAAGTCTGATGGCTGAGAGGTAACGGAGAATGGCAGAACTGCGGGAGCAGCTGAAAAAATTATATGACCGTTTTACGCCGAAACAACGCTGGATCATATTGGGTTCCGCGTTGCTTCTCTTTATTTCTGTGCTGGCCGCCAGCTATTTTTATGGTGCAAAACCCAAGTATGTTCCGTTGTTTACAGAAATGGAGAGCAAGGATGCGGGAGATGTTGCGGCAAAGCTTCAGGAGTTGAAGATCCCTTATGAAATTATGGGGAATGGTACGGCTATTGGGGTTTCAGAAAAAGATGTGTATAAAACACGGTTGGAACTTGCGCGGCAGGGATTACCCCGTGGGAATAAAGGATTTGAAGTATTTGACGAGAGCAAGTTCGGAACGACGGAATTCCAGAACCGGGTAAAATATTTGCAGGCATTGCAGGGCGAATTGACCCGTACTATTGAAGGTATGGCCGAAGTTGATAAAGTCCGCGTTCATATTGTCATGCCGGAAGACAGTTTGTATAAGAAAAACGAAAAGCCGGCAACCGCATCGATCATGCTGAAATTAAAGCCTAAGGCAAAATTATCGCAGGAACAGGTTAAGGGCATTGTCAATTTAGCGGCCCACAGCATTCGAGGATTGAAACCGGAAAATATAACCGTAGTCGATAACTTCGCCCGGATCCTAAATGAAAATGCCGATCCGACAGGTCTGGATGCGACCATCAATATTAAACAGGTTGAACTCACCCGCAAGAAGCAGGATGAAATGCAAAAAGCATTGGAAACACTGCTTGAGCAGGTATTGGGTCCCAATAAGGCTGCGGTGCGTGTTAGTCTGGAATTGAGTTTTGATCAGAAAACGGTAGATAAACAGACGTTTGAACCGGTGGTCGATGACAAGGGAATTTTGCGGAGTTCGCAGGAAAGTAACGAAACATTCAAGGGGACCAATCCCCAACCCGGCGGACCGCCGGGGACTACGTCCAATATTCCAGGGTATGTTACAGGTAATGCGAATTCACAATCCAACTTTGAAAAGAAAGAAGCGACACGAAATTACGAAATAAATGAAACCAAAGAAAAAACCGTTGTTGCACCAGGCGGAATTAAACGGATTTCTGTAGGTATACTGGTTGACGCAGGCATGACCAAGGCGCAACAGGACAGTGTTGCCAAGGCGGTTGCGTCGGCAGCAGGAATCAACCCCGCGCGCGGCGATGTGATCAGTGTCGAAGCAGTACCCTTTAGTACCGAAATTGCTGATAAAATTAAAAAAGAAGAACAAGAACTTGCTCAAGAGCAGCAACGGGCCCAATGGACGAAAATCGGCGCCGGAGTTGGCGTGGTTTTATTGATTGCTCTGATTGGTTTTTGGATGCTGAGAAAACGAAGGGAAGAAGAAGTTGAAGTTCTCAGTATGAACAATGAGTTGGAAGAAGGGGAAACGGAAGAAATCGTGAGCGGTGAAGAGCCGACAACAGCCGACCTTGGAACGGTAATGGCTGAGCAGATGCCAGTGGCCGCACCTGCTCCCGTGGAAATTGTGAAGGAAATAACTCCGGAAGAAAAACAACGGATCGAAGAGCAGACTGCAATTGAAACGTTGTCCAAGTCAAAACCGGATGAAGTGGCCCTACTCCTCAAAACATGGTTGGCTGACGAATGATTCAAGGAGGCGTTACTATGACAACGTCCGAAGATGAATCCATTAAAAAAAAGTCTCCTGAAGAACTACTGCACAGCGAAGAGCAGAAAGCTGTCGAAACGTTGTCCAAGTCAAAGCCGGAAGAGATTGCTGCACTGCTGAAAAAGTGGCTGGCAGACGAGTAAAGAGCAAGAGGTGTCGGAATGGCTCAAGCATCAGAGATGAATGGAAAACAAAAAGCAGCGGTATTGCTTATCACTTTGGGACCCAATGTATCGGCTCAGATATTGAAACATTTGGGTGAAGAAGAGATTGAAAAACTTACGTTGGAGATTGCCAATCAACGTAAATTGACTCAAGACCAAAAAGACAAAGTGATGCATGAATTTCATCAAATGTGTCTTGCGAAGGAATATCTTTCTTCCGGCGGACTGGAGTATGCCAGAGATGTGTTGGAAAAGGCCCTGGGATCCGATAAGGCAACTTCCATCATTACTCGGTTGACTTCCAGTTTGCAAATTCGTCCGTTTGATTTTGCTCGAAAAACAGACCCTTCGCAATTGCTGAATTTTATTCAAAATGAGCATCCGCAAACGATTGCACTGATTATGGCTTATTTGCAGGCGGATCAGGCCGGTTCAATCCTTTCAGGGTTGCCGCCGGATCGTCAGATTGATGTGGCGCGGCGTATGGCAACGATGGACCGGACTTCTCCTGAAGTCATTCGGGACGTGGAAAAGATACTGGAACGCAAATTGTCCTCCTTGGTAACGGAAGACTTTACTTCCGCCGGCGGTGTGGATTCGGTAGTAGAGATTCTGAACCGGGTAGATCGGACGACGGAACGAACCATTGTCGAAAGCTTGGAAGTGCAGGATCCGGAACTTGCGGAAGAAATTAAAAAACGAATGTTCGTATTTGAAAATATTATCATGCTGGATGACCGTTCTCTCCAAATGGTGTTGCGTGAAGTGGACAGCAAGGAATTGGGCCTTGCGCTGAAAGCGGCATCATCTGAAGTCAGCAGCAAAATCTTCAAAAACATGTCAAAAAGAGCAGCCGAAATGTTGCGGGAAGAAATCGAGTTTATGGGACCGGTCCGGATACGTGATGTTGAGGAAGCACAGCAGAAGATTGTTGCTGTTATCCGTCGGTTGGAGGACTCTGGAGAAATCGTGATATCCAGAGGAAGGGGAGAAGATGTCCTCGTCTGACAGGCGTATTATCAAGGATGCCAAGCTTACCAAGGAACCAGTTGTTATTGAAAGACATGACTTTAAAAATTTTGGGATTTCTGCGGTCAAAGCGGATAAGAAGCTGGAAATAAAATCGGTGGATGAGCCGGTTGAAGGACTTGTTCCGGATAATTCCAACGAAATTGTTCTGGAAAAAGCTTCCGACACGAAACTTCATTTGTCTGAGCAGCAAATTCATGCGGTTATTCAGCGTTCTGCGGATGAAATTGTTCAAGAAGCGAAAGAAAAAGCTGAAAAAGTACTGCAAAAGGCCTCTGAAGAGGCTTCGGCGATACATCAGCAGGCGACGGAAGAAATAGCGGCAATAAAAGCTGAGGCTGCAAAGGAAATCT
>CAZSRN010000093.1:0-1532 GCA_964609115.1 uncultured Veillonellaceae bacterium
AGACGCGGTGGACTATATTGAAAAAGAAAAACAGGCCTAAACCATTGATGATGAGAAAGTCCCGTGAACTAGTTCTACGGGACTTTCTCAAGATGTATTGTTTTGCAGTTAGAGACCGATTGGGGGATAAGATTAATTGAAACTCCCGGAGTTAAGAATAGGAAATCTTGTTGCAAAAGTTCCAATCATTCAGGGCGGTATGGCCATTCGCTTGTCAACGGCGCCGTTGGCGGCGGCTGTAGCCCGTGAAGGTGGAATTGGACTGATCGCGGCTTCTGGAATGACGGTGGATGAGTTACGCAACGAAATTCGACTTGCCAGATCCCTGACTGACGGGATTGTCGGCATTAATATGATGGTGGCGGCTCGATCCTTTGCAGTGATGATAAAGACAGCCATTGAGGAAGGTATTGACCTTGTAGTGGCTGGAGCGGGATTTTCCCGCGATATGTTTGGATTAGGCAAAGAATCAGGAACTCCGATTGTACCAATCGTATCCAGCGCGAAATTAGCCCGTATTTCCGAAGTTTTGGGTGCATCCGCTGTTATTGTTGAAGGAAAAGAAGCCGGTGGACATTTGGGAACTGATCGTTCAATGCGGGTGATTGTGCCGGAAGTACGGGAAGCGGTAAAAATTCCGGTGATTGGTGCCGGTGGAGTGATGACTGGTAAAGATATTGTAGAAGTACTTCGTTTGGGTGCCAATGGAGTGCAGATGGGCATTCGGTTTGCCGCAACTGAAGAGTCAAATGCCGGCCCCGCTTTGAAAGAATTTTACTTGAAAGCAAAACGCGAAGATATAATGTTGATCAAGAGTCCTGTGGGTCTTCCCGGACAGGCGGTTCGCAATCCGTATTCTGCAAAAATCGATGATGGAACGGTGCAAAAGCCGGAAACTTGTGATGCATGTCTAAAACATTGTTCGCATAGTTTTTGCATCATTAAGGCGCTTATTCGCGCCCAACAAGGAGATGTGGAGACAGGGCTGGTGTTTTCGGGTGAAAACATTTATAAAATTGACAAAATATATCCAGTCAAGGAACTGATTGCGAAACTGGTCAAAGAAGCAGAAGAAACCGAATGACGAGGAGTGAATGATTTGAAAAAACGCGTTGTCATCACCGGATTGGGCGCGATTACTCCAGTCGGAAATACGGCTGAAGCTTTTTGGCAGGCGCTATTGGCTGGTCAATCGGGAATAGGGAAAATTACTCGGTTTGACGCAAGCGAGTATGACGCTCAAATTGCTGGTGAAGTTAAAGATTTTGACCCTACGGCTTTTATTGATAAAAAAGAAGCGCGTCGAATGGATCGCTTTACCCAATTTGCCATTGCAGCAACCAAAATGGCGATTGCTGATTCAGGCATGGCTCTTGAAAAGGAAGATCTTTCCCGGATTGGCGCCTTTGTAGGTTCCGGTATTGGCGGGATGGAAACATTACATGACCAGTATAAGACGCTTTTTGAAAAAGGACCCAATCGCATTAGTCCGTTTTTTATTCCGATGATGATTGCCAATATGGCAGCAGGAC
>CAZSRN010000093.1:1542-8166 GCA_964609115.1 uncultured Veillonellaceae bacterium
TGCAGGGTCCTTGCAGTTGTATTGTGACTGCATGCGCCACCGGAACCAATTGTATCGGTGAAGCGATGAAAGTGATTCAACGCGGCGATGCGGATGTGATGATGGCCGGTGGTACCGAGGCCGCGATTTCTCCGGCGGGGATGGCCGGATTTTGCGCCATGAAAGCCTTGTCGACACGCAATGATGCTCCCGAGAAAGCTTCCCGCCCATTTGACAAGGAACGTGATGGTTTTGTCATGGGTGAAGGTTCAGGGATAGTGGTTCTTGAATCGTTGGAGCATGCATTGGCCCGCGGCGCCAGAATTTATGCGGAAATTGCAGGCTATGGGACAAATGCCGATGCTTATCATATTACTGCGCCAGCCCCGGAAGGAGCGCAAGCCGCTCGTTGCATGGAACTTGCCATTAAGGATGCAGGCTTGGACGTGACAGATATTGATTACATTAATGCCCATGGAACTTCAACGCCGTTGAACGATAAAAACGAAACTTTGGGGATTAAGGCGTTGTTCGGGCCGCATGCTCAAAAGCTTGCAGTCAGCTCTACAAAATCAATGACCGGACATTTGCTGGGTGCTGCCGGAGGAATTGAGTGCGTGGCGACAGTTTTGACGGTTGTCAATGACATGATGCCGCCGACGATCAATTATGAAAATCCTGATCCGGAGTTGGATCTGGATTATGTTCCCAACCAAGCCCGAGCGAAGGTTGTGCGAGCCGCACTATCCAATTCACTGGGGTTTGGCGGACACAACGCGACTTTGCTCGTCAAGAAATTTGAAAAATAAAATGAACCGAGAGCGTCAACTGGATGAGCTGATGACAGCTCTCGGTTTTTCTTTTAAGGCGCCGCAGCTCTTATCTGAAGCACTGGTACATTCTTCATATGCCAACGAGCAGACCAAATCACATATTCAGCATAACGAGCGGCTGGAGTTTCTTGGGGACGCAGTATTGGATTTGGTGGTTAGCGATTGGTTATTTCGAATTAAACCGGATATGGATGAAGGTGTCATGACACAGGCCCGTGCGTCGGTAGTATGTGAGCGGAGTTTGGCAACCGTAGCGCAACAGATTCACTTGGGCGATTATATGTTGCTCGGTTGCGGGGAATATTCACGAGATGGAAAATATCCAGCGTCGATTCTTGCTGATGCGTTCGAAGCCTTAATTGGCGCCATTTACATGGACGGGGGAATGGAGCCGGTACGAACTTTTGTTGAAACGGTTTTATTTGACTCACTGACACAAGTTAAACAGGGGAGTTTGATTCAGGATTATAAGTCACAGCTGCAGCAAGAATTGCAAAAGGAAGGATCGCGGACAATTGTATATCAGTTGTTATCGCAAGACGGTCCGCCTCATAATCGAACGTTTGCTGTTGAAGTATGGGCAGATGGAAAACTTCTCGGTGCGGGAGTCGGAAAGTCGAAAAAAGAAGCGGAACAGGCCGCGGCGCAAGTTGCACTTGAAACATATTCTTCATGACGATTACAATGAAGCAGGCAGGAAAAAATCCTGTCTGCTTTTTTAAACAGAGGATTTCTTCCCGGCATGCAGAAGTGTTAGATAGATCAAAATCGGTGATGGGTCAAAGGAGGGTCAAAAGCGATGGTTGTATTGAAAGTATCCGCCCAATCTAATCCAAAATCGGTTGCCGGGGCACTGGCGGCGGTAGTAAGGGAGAATGGTTCTGCAGAGATGCAGGCGGTTGGAGCGGGTGCGGTCAATCAAGCCATGAAAGCAATTGCGATCGCCAGGGGCTATATGGCGCCTGCCGGCATAAATTTGGTTGCAATCCCTTCATTTGTCGAGATTGAAATTGAAGGGCAGGAGAAAACTGCAATTCATTTTCGTGTCGAACCCCGTTGACTTTTTATAGTATGCAGGCTTGCATTGACCTGTCCGCATTATTTGAGGGACAGGTCAATTTGTGATTCAGGGCAAGTCATGTTAAAATTTTTTTGTTCTGATTTTATTGGCTTTCCGGATCAAAAGAAAACATAATAGGATCATACCCAATTTACAAGAAAAAGGACTGGATGTGATGGTTTGCTTTTAAAGAAGTTCGAGGTATTCGGTTTTAAGTCGTTTGCAGACAAGACCGAACTTGAATTCAGCCCTGGAATCAATGCAATTGTTGGACCTAATGGGAGTGGCAAGAGCAATATTTCGGATGCGATTCGTTGGGCGCTGGGTGAGCAAAGTATTCGAAATTTGCGTGGCGCAAAAATGGAGGACGTCATTTTTTCGGGAACGACTCAGCGACGGCCACTGGGCATTGCGGAAGTTTCGCTTACCTTTGACAATTATGATGCGTTGTTGCCGCTGGATTACGGCGAAGTGACCGTGACCCGCCGGGTATTCCGGTCTGGGGAAAGCGAATATTATATCAATAAGACCCACTGTCGGCTTAAAGATTTGCAGGAACTTCTGGCGGGTACGGGACTTGGTCGTGAATCCATGGCAGTGATTGGACAGAATAAGATTGATGAGATTCTCAACACAAAACCGGAAGATCGACGGCTTTTGTTCGAGGAAGTAATTGGAATTGCCCGTTATAAACAGCGGCGTAAGGATGCTGTCCGCAAAATGGAGGATACGGAACAGAACCTCACACGGGTACGGGATATTATTGCAGAAATTGAAACCCAACTTGATCCGCTCAGAGAAAGCGCAGAGAAAACAAGCCGTTATAATAAGCTGTATGCCCAGTTTGTGCAGTGCAAAACGACATTATTTATTAATCGCTATGATGTTGCGGAGAGCCGGCTAAAGCAGTTGATGCTTGAGGAAAAAACGGCGTTGGATGCTTCTATCGCTGCCTCTACACAAACCTCGGTTACTGAGAGTGAACGGGAACTTGTGGGTGCGGAATTGTCGCAGACAGATGAACAGTTATTGTATTATGACAGGGTATTGGCAGCCGGCAATCTTGCATTACAAAAGGCGGATGGACGGATTCAGGTAAGTCGGGAGAGGATGGAACACATTACTCAGCGGCAAACTCAACTATCTGCCGAAGAAAATCAACTATCCGGGCGCAGAACATTATTGACGGGGTCGCTGGAGGAAGCCGTCAAAAAGTTGTCTGTCTTGCGATTGGAAGAAGAGAAGGCAGAATCTGAACTTGATCAGGCTGCAACATTGCTGGAAAAACAAAATGACTCGATCAAAACCCTGCAACAACAGATTCATGAAGCTCGGGATCTGGTTTTTGACCAATTGCAGGACGTTGTTGATGAACGAAATAATCTTCGCCAGGCGGAGCGGGAAATTGAATTGCTGACACAGCAGAAAAACAGAGTGACCCGCGAACAGCAATCTTTAATCTCTGAATATAAAGCTGCCGGTGACTTGCGGCAAGCCAAGGAAAATGAATATCAAACTTATCTGCAACAAAGTGATGCGTTATCGGATCGGCAAGCTGTTCTCGTAAAAGAGAGGGAATCGCTGGAAGCGGATCTTCGACAGTATCAGCAGCAGGAAAAGGAAGCGGCGAACCGGAGACAGGAATGCTTGTCCAAGCGTAAGGTACTGGCCTCGATGCAAAGTGCGTATGAAGGGTTCAGTTTTGGTAGTCGGAATGTTCTTAAAAGCACACAACCTTGGCAAAAAGGAATTTTGGGCGCAGTTGCACAATTGTTGTCTGTTCCCGATGCTTACGTAACAGCGATTGAAACGACGCTCGGCGCTGCTCTGCAAAATATAGTGACGGAAGATGAAAAAACAGCCAAGGAAGCGGTGAGTTTCTTAAAAGAAGGTCGCTTGGGCCGAGCTACCTTCTTGCCTTTAGAGTCGATTCGTGCACAGGGACCGCGAGACTTCGAGTTGACGGCGGCAGCTGGTGACGGGGCTGTGGGGTTGGCTTCTTCGCTGGTGGATACGGAGCCTCGCTTCAAAGTGCTGAAAGACATGTTGCTTGGCAGGACGTTGGTAGCGACAAATCTGGACGCCGCCTTGAAAATATCCAGAAATAGTGGACAACGCCTGCGGATTGTAACGCTTGAGGGAGAACTGATTAATCCCGGCGGTTCCATTACTGGGGGCCGTTCTTCACAGAAAGAACAGGGCTTTCTGAGTCGTCAAAATGAAATCGACGAGTTAACCCGCGAGATTGCTAAAGCGGAACAACAACTGGAAAAAATTACGGAGTCGGTTCAACATACTTCTTCCCTAATTACCGAAAATAATCAGCAAACGAAAGAAAATCAACAATTGCAAGCCCAGGCGGAACTGCAAAAAAAGGATATTGAACGCGGTCTGGTACGTTGGTGTCAAGATGAAGAGCGATTGCGGCTCGCAGTTGAAACCTGCCGGCAGGAAATTGAACAGAGCGGGATATTGGCGCTGCAGCAAACACAACTTGCGGATGCTACCCGCGTGAAGCTCGAGCTGCTAAAAGAACGGGAAGCTGAGAATAAGGGGAAAATTGACGACTGGCAGTTGGAATTGACACAAACACAGTCTGAACGAGACTTGCAGGACCAAAAGGTAACCAGTTTACGTATTCGCCAGAATGATTTCCGCCATCGGCGCGAAAATGCGTTGGCGGATCAGACGCGTCAGACCGAAGAAAAAGATCGGATTGATCAGCAGTGGCACTCGTTACGAACCGAAGCTGAAGGGGTTGCCTCACAAAAGGAGGAAACAGAGCGCGACTTGCAGGACGCCTCCTTTGAACGGGAAGATTTGGTCAATAAAAATGAAAAATACCGCCTCTTTCGCAATGAATTGTTTGCGGATAAGAGCCGTTTACTGGCAGAAACTCAAAAACTGGACCGTGCTTTGCGTGATCTCAAGCGTAAGTGTCACGACCTTGAAGAAACACTTCATACAGTACAGCTTGATTATGCAAAGTGTGAATTCGAGATAAAAACTTGTCGGGAACAAATTGAAAGCCAATATAATGTGTCTTTGGAAGAAGCACATCGGAACCGTATTGATGCGCCGGTTGCCGAAATTGAGGCGCAGGCGCGGCGCTGCGAAGCTGAAATTCAAGAGATCGGTCCGGTCAATCCGACAGCGGTTGACGAATATCGCAGGACAGCTGACCGCTACGAATTCATGCAATCCCAGTCTATTGATCTGGAAACTGCGGTTACCTCATTGCGTCAGATTATCGCGGATATCGATCAAACGATGGCAGAACGCTTTACAGCCGGTTTCAATGAAATTAACAAGCATTTTGCGGACATTTTTGTTCGCTTGTTTGGCGGCGGCAGTGCGATACTGGAACTTTCAACGCCGGACAATGTACTGGAATCCGGTGTTGAGATCTTTGTTCAACCTCCCGGGAAGCGGCGGCAAAATCTGGCGCTACTATCCGGTGGCGAACGGGCGCTTACCGTAATTTCCATCCTGTTTTCTTTTCTGGCCTATCGTCCGGCGCCATTTTGTGTGATTGACGAGATTGATTCAGCGTTGGATGAAGCCAATGTTCGCCGTTTCAGCGAATTTTTGACCGAGTATTCGAAACAAAGTCAGTTTATTGTCGTGACTCATCGAAAAGGAACGATGGAAGCTGCTGATATTTTGCACGGAGTTACAATGGAAGACTCAGGGGTGTCACGACTTGTATCCGTAAAATTTCTTGAAGACGGGAAGCAAATGGAAGAGGGGCGAATGATGCGTGGGACTAATTGATTCTTTTAAAAGTGGGCTGGAAAAAAGCAGACGAAGTCTGGCGGAAAAATTAAGCGGACTTATTCATGGCTCTTCTGCCTTGGATGATGAATTTTATGATGACCTGGAAGCGACCTTGATTATGTCCGATACAGGCGCTGGGGTTGCAAAGCGCTTGATTGAATCTACCCGCAAGGCGGCGGCAGTGAAAAATCTTCAGAATCCCTCTGATATTTTGCCGGTGCTGGAACAGGAAATAGCCGCGCTGATGAACAATGATGCCGGTAAGAAAATAGTAATCAATTCAACGCCTCATGTAATTTTAGTCGTGGGCGTTAATGGATCTGGGAAAACAACTTCAATTGGGAAATTGGCTCATTATTATGCCGGTCAAGGGAAAAAAGTATTGTTGGCAGCCGCCGATACTTTTCGCGCCGCCGCAGGAGAACAGCTATCCTTATGGGCTCAGCGCACGGGAGCTGAAATCGTTTGTCATGCAGAGGGGTCGGATCCTGCCGCAGTGGTCTTTGATTCTCTATCTGCCGCTAAATCCCGCAATGTTGATGTTCTAATCGTGGATACGGCAGGCCGTTTGCATACCAAAGCCAATCTCATGGAAGAATTGAAAAAGATTCGCCGAATCATTCAGCGCGAATTGCCGGAAGCTCCGCAGGAAACACTGCTGGTGCTGGATGCCGTTACTGGTCAGAATGCAATTCATCAGGCGAAAATTTTTAATGAAGTGACGGAGCTGACCGGTGTAATTCTGACGAAACTGGAAGGGACCGCCAAGGGCGGATTTGCAATTTCCATCAAGACAGAATTGGGTGTACCTGTACAATGGATAGGATTGGGAGAACAACAAGGCGATTTTGCTCCATTTGACGCGAACGCCTATGCTCATGCACTATTGAATGAAAAGTAAAAAGTAAAACTCCTGTCCGCATTTGCAGAGGGGAGTTTTACTTTTTCGAGGAAGAAAATCTTATTGGAGGCGCA
>CAZSRN010000094.1:0-8106 GCA_964609115.1 uncultured Veillonellaceae bacterium
CGTTATTACCGCAACGCAGATGCTGGAATCAATGATGGTCAATCCCCGCCCGACCCGAGCGGAGGCTACGGACGTAGCCAATGCCATTATGGACGGCACGGATGCCATCATGTTAAGTGGTGAAACGGCTTCCGGAAAGTATCCGGTTGAAGCGGTGACGATGATGGCGACGTTGGCCCGACGCACCGAAGCGGCGCTGAGCTATGAAGACGTGATGTTGGGGCGAAGCGGTCCCTGTGCTTTAATTACCACGACGGATGCGATCAGTCATGCTACCGTGCAGGTTGCGCATGAGCTGAATGCAGCGGCGATTGTTACCTCAACGGAATCCGGCTATACGGCCCGGATGGTTTCCAAATACCGGCCACAGGCTGCGATTGTCGCCGTTACTCCCAAAGAGAGGATTATGCGGCGGTTATTGTTGCAATGGGGCGTTATGCCGGTTTTCGTGCCGCAGTCTTTCAATACGGATGAAATGGTATCCAATGCGATTGCCGGGGCCATGGAATCCGGCTGGGTCAAGACGGGTGATCTTGTTGTCATTACAGCCGGAGTTCCGGTTGGAATCACAGGAACCACCAATATGATCCGCGTACATACGGTCGGCCAGATTTTGCTGCGGGGCACAGGAATCGGGCAGCGAAAGGCAACCGGAGAAGTATGCGTCGTAGAATCAATGGCCGATTTGTCCGATAAATTTAAACCGGGGCAGGTGCTGGTGGTTCGAAGCTTGATGGATGAAATGGCTCCCGCAGCTGCGAAAGCATTGGCTATTATTGCAGAAGAGGGCGGCCTGACTTCACAGGCGGCGATAGTGGGAGTGAGCTTCGGCATTCCGGTTATAGTCGGTGTCGAAGGCGCCATTGAAAAACTGTCGGACGGTATGATGATCACGGCCGATACCGAGCGTGGACTGATATACAAAGGAGAGATCCATGTCCGGTAGCGTGACGGCCCTTTTGCACCAGCAGCTGGCTGACGGGAACTTTGAACAGGCGGCGAATACCGCGCAAAAGCTGAATGAAACGCAAACCGTGACTTTTACCGACTTTGCAGGTGCGCTACATCACGCCATGGATGCCCGACAGGAAGATATTGCCGTTGCACTGCTGGAAGGCAGCAAGCGATTTGCTGCAACGGGAGATCCGGCGCTCTATCGACAGCTGGTTGCAGAAATGACTGCAGTGCTTGCAACCAGTTGGCGGGAGAAATTGGACAAACCGGCGCGGACAGCAGTGACATTGGTATTGGAATTGATCGAAAAAGCCGACAGGCCTGTGACGGACGAAATGGGACCGATTTTGGTTCGTTTTGCCAGTTGGGGCGGTCGCTTTGCGTTGCGGCGTAATGACATGGAGTGGTTTGGTGAGATCGCATTGCAGAGTGCGGGATGGGTGGGGCGGCATCCGGGCGGATTACGCGCCGGGATGGTTTTGCCTGTCTTTGATGCCTGGTTGCATCGCATGTTGCGTCAGGAACGAATAGCGGCAATCCCTGTTTTTTTTGAATCTCTGTCACTCGTACTAGCAGCAGAAACGGAAAAAAAAGTTTTCTTTCAGGGCTTTTTGACTGAATTTCGTGTAGTTGCCACACTGGCTTGTCTGAATGTGAAAAGCCCGATGGTGTCACAACTAATGGAAGAGTTGCTCTTGTTTGTAGTCCGGGCCGATCAGCCGGAATTCTGGCCGCTGACCGCAGAAATGATGGGTGAGGTTGCGATTCTCTCCGTGGCTAAACATGGAGTTCAGGCAGGATTTCCTGTGTTTCGGCCATTACTGGACATTGGCCGGGTCAATTTGAACGACGAGCTGAAGTTTGGGACCGGCCATGATCCGGCAAGTCCGCGGCAACGAATTATTCGGCATGTTTGTGCTCAAACACTTAAAATTATGGATGTCGCGGCCCATGGCGATATGGTTTCCGTTGCGGGCGATAAAATTGAAGAGGTATATCGAAGCTGGATCAATGATCCGCAATATGAACCTCACATTCGTTCTATTCAACGGTTTTGTCAGTTGCTGCTGATTTTTTGGGCAAACAATCGAAAACGGGCCGCCAAAAAATGGACGCCCCGTGAACAGGCTCTTTCGGAACCTTTGCTATTGACGGAAGAAGAACGAGAAAAGCTAAGCTTTTTACTTTGAGCGCAACTTTTTTCGAATGGTTCCAACACCAAGCGTGATGCCTAGACTGGATACCAGTGCAGCGGCGTAGAAGGAGAGAGTGACCGGTATGTTCATCGGCCATCCCCAGCCAGACAACCATTCGTGAAAATAGTGCATAAATACCGGGTGAATCCAGTAAATCCCATAGGAATTTTTTCCGATGATTTTTAATGGGCGTTGAAGGAAAGCGGGTAGGGGAGTTTCAAAACGCAGCAGGAAATACAGGCAGGCGGCGAGCGTATAGAGGACTCCTGCGGGACTTAGCTGGTGCACAATGTTGACCGCCTGCTCCAGCGAATAGTGACGAACCCACAGCAAATAATAATAATGGGCCAGTATCGCGCCAAGCGATAGGAGAAAGAAGGCCTGTACACTGTGACGGCGTCGGCGCAGCCAGTTCATGGTTTCATCATAACGAGCTGCGATTACGCCGCCCAACAGAAACAGAAACAAGTAGTGCACCAGCCACCAGCTCATCCGATACTGAATCAAAAGATTCAGGTAGAAATTGGCGAAGGCGGGGCGCAACAGGTAGCTGGAATAATAGTTGAACCCAATTTGCGCCAGAAGCAGAAGCCCCAGCCACGGCAGCGGGCGTTGGAGAATTTGCCGCACGCAGGGACGCCAGAGGGGCATCAACGCATAAAACCACAAGAGAATAACCAAAAAATACAGCTGGTAGCACGCCATGCCGAAGCCGAAAAATTGATAGATCAAAATCGGAAACCAGATACTCCAGTCAGCTGTAAGGTAAGAATAATGCAGCATGTATAAAATGGATCCAATGACATAGGGAAACAAGACGCGGGAAAATCTGCGCCGATAAAAACGACCCGTATCAAACGGCATATCAACCGGATACTGCCTGAACAGCGAAAAAGACGAGACGAAGAAGAAAATCGGCACGCTGAAGCGGCTGACGATTTCCAGCAGGGCAAACAAATGGGCATTGGCGGACGGATCGGCAGTCATGAAAGAGCCGGTATGAATACCGAGAACTCCCAGAATAGCCAGTCCTCTTATATATTCGATGGATTCGATGCGTTGATTCATGGCGCCCTTTCCCATCGGCAGAGGCTGCCGAAAGATTTTTTTTCAAACGAACGGTACTATAATAAACTATTTTTAACAGGAAGTGAAGGAGGAACTACGATGGGAGCATTGGGTTTTATTGATGGAAAAACTGTAGATCTGAAGGAATTAGTCATTCCGATGGAAGATCGCGGTTATCAATTCGGGGATGGGGTCTATGAATACACAAAAGTGTACAATGGCAAATGTTTTTCGCTGAAACCCCATATTGACCGACTGTATCGTTCGCTGCGCGAGTTGAGAATTCCTGCGGTATTTACCTTTGATGAGATGGCGGGAATTCATGAACGCCTGATTGAGGAAAGCGGCATCCAGAATGGCGGTATTTATCTTCAGATTACCCGGGGCTGGGCGCCTAGAGCTCACAACTTTCCGGAAGCGGTAATACCGTGCCTGACGATGACGATTCGACCGGGCACCTTCAATGCCGCACAGTGGGATACGGGTGTCGGGGCTCTTTCTGTGCCGGACGAACGCTGGCTGCGTTGCGATATCAAATCGCTGAATCTGCTGGGAAATGTGCTGGGCAAGCAAAGAGCAAAAGAGGCGGGCTGCTATGAGGCTCTGCAAATTCGGGATAATATGGTGACGGAGGGAACCAGCAGCAATTTCTTTATCGTGAAGGACGGCATACTTTGGACTTATCCGACCGGGCACTTGATTCTCAAAGGGGTAACGCGTACCCGCGTGATAGAGGAAATACTGCCGGAACATGATTTATCCGTGATGGAAAAGGCATTTACGCTGGATTTCGCGCTAGGGGCGGAAGAAGCTTTTTTGAGCGGTACGACGACGGAAATCATGCCGATTGTTACCATTGACGGCAAGCCGATCGGAAACGGCAAGCCGGGGCCGATTACCCGTAAAATTCAGCAGTCTTACAAAGCGTTGATTACCAAAGAGTGCGGGTTGGCATAAGGATATAAGATATCTGAAATGGGGGAGCATCCTGGTTGGGTGATACAAAGCTCCAAAAATTATCCCGTACGGCGTTGCTGCTCGCGCTGACGCTCATGTTTCAGTCGCTGCGGTTTGTTATTCCTGTGCCGCCGATTGCTTCCACCTTTTTAATAGGCTCCCTGCTCAATGCCTGCCTGCTCGTTGCTGTGCAAGCTATTGGTATTGGCCCTGCCATTCTGATCGCATGCGCAACGCCAATTATAGCGTATTTCCAACTGTTGTTGCCCTTGCCGGTTTTTATTTTTCCGGTTGCTATGGGCAATAGTCTTTATGTGTGGCTGTTTTACCGATTGTCGAAAATGGGATCGGTTTGGCCGGCAATCGGTGGCGCGGCAGTGGGCAAAGCGGCGTTTTTTTTCCTCGCGTTTTCCCAATTGCTGACTTTCATCCAGCTGCCGCCGGCGATTGCCGCCGGTTTGCTGTTTGTTATGGGATGGCCTCAACTGGTAACGGGGATTTTGGGCGGATTGCTTTCCCGGATGCTCTGGCGGAAGCTGCGTTTTCTGCCGGGAGATAACGGCAATAAAATGAAAGAATAAGGTGGTATGAGTTTTCATGAGTCAGACGGAAAAAGAAAAAGCCCTGTATGAAGCGGCAGGCCGCAACTACAAGGCCGGGTTCAATTGCGCCGAGTCTGTATTTCGGGCATTTTGCGAGCAATATGGGTTTGATGTGTCGACGGAAGCGCTACGGGTAGCTTCCGGCTTTGGCGGTGGCATTTCATACAAGGAAGGTCCCTGCGGAGCGGCTACCGGGGCTGTCATGGTGCTGGGTCTGCTGGCAGGCCGAACGGAACCGACGCAGGATAAAAAGCCGATGAAAGAACTCACCCACGACTTTTTGACACAGTTTACGGAAAAGTTTGGGGCGCTTAGCTGCGGAAGTCTGAATCCCTATGAGACGGGAACTCCGGAATCCAAAGAAAACTGCCATGCCATTACGGCCGGGGCGGCGGCTTTATTACAACGCCTTATTGAGGAACGGGTCCTTCGTAGCGGCATTTGAGACCCTGGGGATTGAAGCATGCATTGCAGGAGACGCAGGTTGCCTTGGGTTGTCCGGCAGCCAGCTTGTTTACCAGATCCGGTTCTCTGACAAAAGGACGACTCATGGAGATCATGTCCGCGGTTCCGCTGTTGATGATGTCTTCCATCACCGCAGTTGAACGTAGGCCGCCGACGAGAATGACCGGAACTTTTACCGCGGCTTTTACCTGTTTGGCGGCTGGAGCGAAATAGGCCTCCAAGGCCGGTTTCAGAATTCCCGGTTTTGCCATGACGAGACGGGTTTCCTTGACTGTGCCCCCGCTGGTTTCAATGGCGTCGATTCCATGTTCGGCGATCATGTTGGCGGCGTAGACCGCATCATCGAGGGAGAGCTGCGTTTCCGCCGTTATTCCATCGGTGGTATTCAATTTGGCGAATACGGGAAATTGTCGACCTACCGCCGATTTTACACGATAGGTTACTGCGCACAACAGACTGATCCGATTATCGATCGATCCGCCGTATTCATCGTCGCGATGGTTGGTGTAGGGAGAAAGAAATTGGGCCAGCAGATATCCGTGAGCCATATGAAGCTGAACTCCGTCGAATCCGGCCCGCTTGGCTCTTCCGGCCGCTGAAGTATAGTCTTCCATCAGACGCTCGATTTCATCGGATGTCATGGAACGCGCAATCTGCTGTCCCTTTTCGTCAAACATATCAGAAGGGGCTACCGGCATTTGTCCGTCAATATTTTCCGGGAGTGTCTGACGTCCGGCGTGCGCCAACTGCAAAAAGATTTTGGCGCCATGGCGATGCACGACTTCCACCAACTTTTTATGGCTTTCGATAAATCGGTCATGATAAAAGGCATTTTGGGGATTGGCGGCGCGCCCCAGAGGGTGAGAGATATACGTGTGGCCGGTATTAATCAGGCCGACACCGCCTGCCGCCAGTTGCTCATAGAGTGCCAATTGAGCGTCGGAAACCTGGCCATCGCTGTGGGAAAGCCAATCTTGAGTGGCGGAACGCACAAAACGGTTGCGGAATGTAATGGGGCCTACTTTGATAGGATCAAATAACTTGCTCATGGTAGAACCTCCTTTTATTTATCGCAGGGGGAGAAAAAATCGAATAGGAAAGGATGGGACATTGCGGTGACAGATAAAGCAACAGAAGCAAGAAATAATGCGGGACAGTATTTTAAAGATGGATATAATTGCGCGGAAGCTGTGCTTCACGCGAGCGCCGACATGCTGAAAATCGAGATGAATGAACAGGCGTTGCGAATGACTACAGGTTTTGGCGGCGGTCTTGGACATGCCGGATGCGTCTGTGGGGCGCTGGCAGCCTCTGTGATGGTGCTGGGTTTGCTGAAAGGGCGGACGGATGCTGGACAAAGCCGTGAACAGGCCTATAAATTGTCGGAAGAATTTCACCATCGTTTTCAGGAAAAGTTCGGAGCTACTTGTTGTCGGGTTCTAAATCCGCACCCGTTCGACACTCGGGAACATTTGGTGAATTGCGTAAAAATCACTGGAAATACAGCAAAATTGCTGCAAGAATTTGTGAAAGAACAGGGCTTGATGGAGTTGACCCCATCAGGAGGGCAATAGCTTTGCAAGCAGTCCACCGTTCTGCCGCAACCATCGGCGTTGCATCCGGAAGTCGGAGCACCAATGGCTGACTTCTTTCCAAAATGCGGGAGAGTGGTTGGGATGCAGCATGTGGCTCAATTCATGAATTACCAGATAGTCCAGTACGGCAGGCGGAGCCATAATAATGCGCCAGTTGTAATTGATCGACCCACGGGAGGAACAACTGCCCCAACGCGTTTTTTGATCCCGCAGAGAGATACGACCGGGCTGAACACCCATTTGTACAGCCCAATAACGGGTGCGCTCCAGCAGCATTTCCTGTGATTGCTCTGCATACCATCTTTTCAGCGACTGATAAACGACAGGGTCGTTGTCCTGTCCGATAAGTTCCGTCAGGTGAAGGGAAATGGCGCAGGGAGAATAGGTTACGGTAGGTTTTCCCTGTCCATCCGCCAGCAACAGAAGCGTGTGCGGTGCGCCTTGATACAAGACCGTCGATCCGTGGGTAAGCGATGCATTCGCAGGGTCGGCGGCAACCGCGTTCAAACGTTTAAGCTGACGAAGAATCCAGGGATGTTTGCTTTCAATTAATTTTTGGATTTTTTCCCATGCCATTCCCGCGGGGGCGGCGATTTCCAGACAATCTGATTTTGGAACGCGGATCTGGATTGTACGGCGCCGGGGACTGTAACGGAGCGAACAGGTGAAAGTTTGCTTATCTATTTGCAATGTTGTCATAAATAATGATATTTTCCATTCATATTGTATTATCCTGCTTCTTGACAAGAAAAGACGCCGGTGGTATGATATCAATTGCCTGCAAGGGCAACCTACGTGCCGAAGTGGCGGAATTGGCAGACGCAGCAGACTCAAAATCTGCCGTCAGCGATGGCGTGCCGGTTCGAGTCCGGCCTTCGGCACCAAGTGAAAATCAAGACTTCCGACGAAATCGTCGGAAGTCTTTTTTTACAGTCTGCCGTCAATTGACTACTTTTTGACTACTCCCATTTTTGGGCGGCAATAATATTTTACCAGTTTTTCCTTCCATTTACTAAATGAATCGTAGATATATTTTTACTTATTTGGCTGTTCCTTCTGATTTCTGCTTTCCAATTTTTCTTTGATCCCGTCCATCATGGTTTCGGTTTTATGGATGTAAGTGTCCATTGTGAATGTAGCCGAAGCATGGCCCATCAGCAACTGGATTTTTTTACCGAGACATCCATCTCTTCCAGCGTGTTGGCGTAGGTATGCCGGAGATCATGAAAATGGAGTTTGGCAGGGAGGCAGAGCTTTCGTTTTATGTTT
>CAZSRN010000095.1:0-8039 GCA_964609115.1 uncultured Veillonellaceae bacterium
GAATTAAAACGATTACGTTCATTGGCAAAGATGCGGTGGTATCCATGACGGGAGAACAAATCCGCGGATTGATGTCGCTGCCGAGCACATTGTTTGATCTCAATGTTGCCGTGCCCATGACCAATATTGACAGCGATATCACCGATAGCTACGGGGACCGGGATACCAAACAGATTCAAATTAATCTTCCGCCTGCGTCCAACGGCGGTTTGATTACGGATCGCGCAGGAATCCACCGGGTTACCGGACAAAAAAACGAGACTATTTTTATTGAAGGATTCGGGTGGGGCCACGGCGTGGGGTTCTCGCAGTGGGGAGCCAAAACCATGGCTGAAAAAGCGATTAATCCCGGTCCGGATTATTATGTTTCCATCCTGAAACATTATTATCAAGGGGTAAAGGTTGATAAATGGTATTAACATGTTAACTGTTCATGATTTTGATTATGAGTTGCCGGAATCATTGATTGCACAGACACCGGTAGAGCCCCGGGACTCCTCCCGGTTACTGGTGTTGGATCGTGAAACCGGTGCGCTGCAGCATAAACATTTTTTTAATATTATTGAGTTGATTCGCCCGGGAGATCTTTTGGTTGCCAATGATACACGGGTGATTCCGGCCAGGCTTATCGGGAAGCGCGCGGACACGGGAGGCAGGGTGGAGGTCTTTTTACTTCATCGGCAATCTCAGGATTTTTGGGAAGTTCTCGTTAAGCCCGGTAAGAAAATGCGTCCCGGTCAGCAGGTTTGGTTTGACGATTCTTTGCGTTGTGAAGTTCAGGACGTGACTGAATATGGCGGTCGAATCATCCGGTTCCTGTATGAAGGCTTGTTTGAAACTGTTTTGGATCAATTAGGCGAGACTCCGTTGCCTCCATATATTCATCAGAAATTGACGAATCCGGAACGGTATCAAACGGTTTATGCGCGGGAACGCGGATCTGCGGCAGCTCCGACGGCGGGGTTGCATTTTACTCCGGCGCTGATGGAGGCGGTTAGAGCAAAAGGGGCTGAATTTGCCTTTGTGACATTGAACATCGGTCTCGGAACTTTTCGACCGGTTCGAATCGAAAACATTGCCGAACATGTTATGCATCGTGAATTTTACAGTGTGACGCCCGAAACGGTGGAACGGATTCAACAAACGAAAAAAAACGGCGGACGGATTATCGCAGTCGGAACTACGGCGGTTCGTACGTTGGAATCGGCGGCAGCCGGCGGACAGCCGGCTGCCGGTAGCGGGTGGTCCGAATTGTTTATTTATCCGGGTTACGAATTTAAGGTCATTGATGCATTGATTACGAACTTTCACTTGCCGCAATCAACCTTGCTGATGCTGGTAAGCGCGTTGGCCGGGCGTGAAAAAATACTGGCGGCTTATAATGAAGCGGTTCGGGAAAAATACCGATTCTTCAGTTTCGGGGATGCAATGTTCATTGGCTAAGGGTAAAAATCAGAGCGAAAACATCAAAGGGCAGTTTATTTGAAGGGAGCGACTCATGCCGGCAGTTACATATGAACTCATTCGACAATGTCCTGTAACAGGTGCGCGGGCGGGGCGTCTGCACACTCCGCACGGAACTTTTGATACGCCGATGTTCATGCCGGTCGGAACACAGGGAACCGTCAAGACCTTGTCGCCGGAAGAGCTGAAAGCCATGGGCGCCGGGGTTATTCTCGGCAACACATATCATTTGTTTTTACGTCCGGGGCATGATATCGTCCAAAAAGCGGGCGGCTTGCATCGGTTCATGAACTGGGACGGAGGAATTCTGACCGACAGTGGCGGGTTTCAAGTTTTTAGTCTGGGTGATCTGCGAAAAATCAGTGAAGAAGGGGTTGCCTTTCGCTCCCATTTGGATGGTTCCAAACAGTTTTTATCACCGGAAAAATCCATGGAAATTCAGATGGCTTTGGGATCGGATATTGCCATGGCTTTCGACGAGTGTACGCCGTACCCCGCCGAGTACGAGTACGCCTGCTCTTCCATGCGGCTGACGACACGATGGGCGCAGCGGTGTCTTGACGCTCACAATCGGGAAGACCAGTCGCTGTTCGGAATTGTTCAAGGGGGAATGTATAAGGAGTTGCGGCGGGAGAGCGCTGAAGCACTAGTAGCGATGGATTTCCCGGGGTATGCGATAGGCGGGTTGTCGGTTGGAGAACCCAAACCGTTGATGTATGAAATGCTGGAACATACCGTACCGTTTCTGCCGTCTGGAAAGGCTCGCTATCTGATGGGGGTCGGCACTCCGGATTGTCTTGTAGAAGGTGTAGCCCGCGGTATTGATATGTTTGACTGCGTATTTCCGACGCGCGTGGCTCGTAATGGAACTGCGATTACGTCCAAAGGACGGGTGGTTATTCGCAATGCGGCGCATACGGAAGATTTTGGTCCATTGGACCCGGACTGCGATTGCTATACCTGCAGGAACTACTCCAGAGCTTATTTGCGACATTTGATTCGTTGCGATGAAATATTTGGCCTGCGTTTGATGAGCATCCATAATCTGCATTATCTCATTCGGCTGATGCAGCAGATTCGGGCATCCATCCTTGAAGATCGCTTCGTGGAGTTTCAGCAAAATTTCTGGGCTCAATATGCAGATTGAGGCAGGAATCCCTTGCCAGTCTGTTGAATAGTCATAAAGATAAAAAGTAAGGAGTGAGATATTTGCCTTCCATTTCGCCCGAAATTGATCAGTTTATTCAAGGTTCGTGGCCGCTCATACTGATGGCGGTAGTCTTCTATTTTATTCTGTGGCGGCCTCAAAAAAAAGAACAGAGCAAGCGCAGCGAGTTTTTGGCCAGCCTTAAAAAGGGAGATAAGATCATAACGATTGGTGGCTTGTACGGGACTATTATTCGATTGAATGATAAAATTGCCACTATTCAAATTGCTGATAAAGTAGAAGTAGAAGTTGCCAGGACGGCTGTCAACAGCCAACAGCCCCCACGCGGCAATAATACGCCGGCTGAAAAATAGTCGTCAGCGTCGACGCACAAAATTTTTGGATCGACATGGCGGATTTGGGCAAAATGTGCCGGTCACGGTAACATTTTGTCTTTTTTTACGGGATATCCAACTATGATGCTTTTAAAATCGAGGGATGATAGTTTGGAAATTTTAATTGGAATTGCAAAATGCAATAAGTATGGAACACGAGGCCGCGGCGACGGAGTCGAAGTTGCAGAACGTCCCACCGGAGGAATCTCTGTGATTCTTGCAGACGGATATGGTGGCGCACGTTCCGTAAACGGCATCGGTTCCCGGGCTGCCCTTAAGGCGGCGCAGCTTGTTGCCGACGGGGTTCATGACGGATCGATAGCCCGTTCGATTTTTGATTATTTCAACACGGCGCAGGACGGTAATTTTTCGATTACGATGACGATGATTGGTGCGGATCTGGAAAGCGGTAATTTGCTGATTTGCCGCAATACCAACTGTCCGTCGCTGATTCGCCACGAATTTGGAATTGACCCGTATAATGAACCGGTACAGCCCATCGGAGTCCATAAAAATGTGAAAACCGTAACGATCCAACGGCCATTGGAAGAAGGAATCATTGTTGTTACTTTTTCCGATGGGGTACTCAATGCAGGACGCAAACGAGGGCGTGAGCTCGATATGAAAAGTATTATCCGCCTTTTGGAAGAGAGTGAACCGAAAGATGTTCAATATCTTGCCGAGACAATTTTGGAGCAAGCCATGGCATTGGATTCATATCAGGCAATGGACCATATGTCGGTTGCGGTCCTGGGGGTTGACGGCAAAACGATGGAAAATCGGGTCGAATACAGAAATGTCCGGTATCCGGCATAGACTTTCGAAGGGTGTGGTTTTGCCGTTTTCATTGACACTTTTGAGGATAAGAGACTATAATAATCATGTTTGAAAATTGAACGGTTGGGGGGAAACTACTTGAAATCGGCAGAACTAACAAAGTTTTTGGCCGTAGTAGCCATTATTGTGTTAGCTTGTGGTTACTACATCACCCCGCTTGCGTTGTCGGTCAAGCAAGGCCTTGACTTGCAGGGCGGCACACATGTGGTCCTGGAAGCTGTCGACACGCCGGAGGCGAAGGTGGATGAGGACGCGGTCAAACGGGTTCTGAAAATCATTGAGAAACGTATCAATGAGTTGGGGTTGACGGAACCACTGATTCAACGGCAGGGCGAACGGCGCATTATTATTGAATTGCCTGGTGTCAAGGATCCGGAAAAAGCGATTGAAATGATTGGCAAAACCGCTCTTCTGGAATTTCAGGATGAATCAGGGAAATCATATTTGACAGGCAAAGATCTGAAAGACGCCAAAGCCCAAATTGACCAGGCCAAACAAAATCTGGTTTCTTTGGAGTTTTCGGAAGAAGGCGGCAAAATATTTGGCGAACTGACCAGCAAGAATGTTGGAAAACATATTGCAATTTTGCTGGATAAGCAAGTATTGACGAATCCTGTAGTCAATGAACCGATTATGGGAGGCAAGGCTGTTATTACTGGAAACCGCACCATTGAAGAAGCGGAACGCTTGGCAATTCTATTGAGGTCAGGCTCTCTTCCGGTAAAAGTGGATGTGCTTGAAACTCGTACAGTTGGGCCAACGCTGGGTGATGACAGCAAGGAAAAAAGCAAGCTGGCTTTCCTGGTGAGTATTGTGGTAATCGCAGGCTTTATGCTTTTGTATTACCGTTTGTCGGGTTTTGTTGCCGATGTAAGTTTGTTATTGTATGTAGTTTTGACTATGTTTTGCATGAAGATGTTGAACGCGACCCTGACCTTACCCGGCATTGCAGGGATTATTCTTTCGATGGGCATGGCGGTTGACGCCAACGTGCTGATTTTTGAACGGTTCAAAGAAGAAATAAAAGCTGGAAAAACGCTGCGATCTGCAATGGATGCAGGGTTCAGCAAGGCGTTTATTACAATTTTTGATTCCAATATTACAACGATTTTTGCCGGCGTGATTCTGTTTTTCTTCGGGAGTGGTCCCGTACGCGGCTTTGCCATTACGCTCTGCTTGGGCAATATTTTGAGTATGTTTACGGCGGTTACCGTAACAAAATTCATGCTGAGGCTGCTGATGAACACCAAAATGTTCAAGAGCGGCAAGGCGTATGGGGCGTAGGAGGGGAACCGCATGAGATTTTCATTTGTTAAGCAAAAAAACTTGTTTTTTGCCTTGTCGCTGATCATAATTTTGGCGGGGCTGGTATCGATAGCGGTGAGAGGGTTCAATCTGGGGATTGATTTTACCGGCGGAACGATGTTGGACCTTAAATTTGCCAAGCCGGTCACTGTAGCTGAAGTTCGGACGGTTCTTTCCGCGTATGGTCTGGAGAACAGCACACTGCAACTGGCGGGAACGGAAAAAGTGGATAAGGCGCCCAATGTTATCATTCGAACCCGTATTTTGGATGAGAGTGAACGAAAAGCTGTCCTGCAGGGATTGGCGGACAAAATTGGAAAGTATGAAATCATGAGAATCGAAAAGGTCGGGGCGACCATTGGTTCTGAAATGACGAGGGAAGCCATCATCGCATTGTTGTTGTCATGGCTGGTGATTATTGCATATGTATCATACCGCTTTGAATATCGGTTTGGAGTAGCGGGCATTTTGGCTCTGGTACATGATGTGTTGATTGTGATTGGGATGTTTTCCATTTTTCACCAGGAAATAGATGCAACTTTTGTAGCGGCTTTGTTGACGATTGTTGGTTATTCCATCAACGATACGATTGTCATTTTTGACCGGATTCGGGAAAACATGAAATTTATGAAGAAAGGCGATAGTTTGCCGGACATGGTCGACCGCAGTATCTGGCAGACGATGACTCGTTCCATTTATACGTCGTTGACGGTGCTCTTCGCGACCGCTGCCTTATATTTTCTGGGCGGCGAAACGACAAAGAATTTTTCTCTTGCTTTGTTGATAGGCTTTGTAGCCGGTACATATTCCACCGTATTTCTGGCTAGTCCTATCTGGTTGATCTGGAAAGAACGGGATGAACGAAAACGATTGGAACATAAAATGCGTCCGGCATAACTCTTTGCCCAAGAGCATAGAGGGTTCGGGAATTACCCGACCCTCTTTTTTATGTCTAAAATTGGGATCGACGATAAAATATTTTTTTGCGAGTGGCAGGAATTACACAATATATTGCGTATAATATAATACGGACTACAACATGTGGCTGAATGCGCAAAAAAGGAGCGATGCCAATTGCGATGTCCTTATTGTGAATTTCCCGACAGTAAGGTGATTGATTCTCGGGCGGCTGAAGAGGGAAACTCTATTCGCCGAAGGCGGGAATGTCTCCAATGCGCCAAACGTTTTACGACGTATGAAATGTTGGAGGATCTTCCCCTGCGGGTAATAAAAAAAGATGGCCGACGGATGGCGTTTGATCGCTCCAAAATTTTGAACGGCTTGATGAAAGCTTGCGAAAAACGACCGATTTCTCTTAAAAATTTAGAAGAAATCACGGATAAAGTGGAAAAAGAACTGAGAAACTCCATGGAAAGAGAGATCCCTTCGAGAGTTATCGGAGAAGTTTTAATGAAATATCTGAAGGAATTGGATCATGTGGCTTATGTGCGATTCGCTTCCGTGTATAGAGAGTTTACGGACATCGATAATTTCATGCAGGAACTGGAATCGCTGAAGGATAAGTCGGAGTTGCGGCAGAGCGTACAAGAGGGTGGGGAATAAAATGTTTACAACAATCAGAAAGCGCGATGGGCGCGAGTCGTCGTTTGATCCGAACAAGATTACGGAAGCCATCTATAAGGCGGCTCAATCCGTTGGCGGATCGGACCGCGAGATGGCTATGGAACTGACACTGGATGTTCTTCGCGTGCTTAGGCAGAAGTATAATGGAAAAGGCTGCAACGTGGAAGAAGTCCAGGATGTGGTGGAAAAGGTTCTGATTGAGCGGGGACATGCCAAAACAGCCAAAGCTTATATTCTGTACCGATCCAAGCGAAGCAGGATTCGGGAAGGAAAATCGGAGCTTATGGATGCGGTGCAGGATATATTGGTGGAAACCAGCCGGGATAATGCCAACGTTTCCAATTCTCCTTCCGCCAAAATGCTGCAAATCGCAAGCGCTGCCAGCAAGGCGTATTATCTTACCCGCATGATTCCGGAAAATATGTCTCAGGCTCACATTCGCGGAGATATTCATATTCATGATCTTGATTTTTACGGCAAGACGTTGAATTGTGTCCAGATCCCGTTGGGACGGCTTTTGAAGGAAGGCTTCAACAATGGACATGGCTATATTCGTCCGCCCAAACGTCCCGGTTCGGCAACGGCCTTGGCGGCGATCATTTTGCAGTCCTCGCAGAATGATATGTTTGGCGGGCAAAGTTTCGCTTATTTTGACCGGGATATGGCGCCTTTCATGAAAGGTGTCGATGATAATGAAGTTTTTCAGGCAATGGAAGCCTTGATTTACAACTTGAATTCGATGCATTCGCTGCCGGGAGATGAACGAATTTGGATCTATGACCGGCAGGAAGCGCGTCTGGAAACAATGTCCATGGAAGAATTTCATTTGAAGTTTGAACCGGGACGCTTTGCTGCCATGAGCTTGAATTACGAGAACGGACGAACGGAACTCAAAGAAATTACCGACTCGATGAAGCATTATAATTTTAACCGCATTTTGCGCGTGAATCTCAAGAGCGGTCAAACGGTAGCCGTTACCGACAACCATTCGATCATGACGCTGGATGCAAGAGGGAAAGTGGTTACGTCACAGCCGGAAATGCTAAAGGTCGGATTGGTTCCGGCCCGATGGGAACCGGAAGTTCAACGTCATCTCTATGATCTGCGGGCCTATCCATCCTCGCGGCGGTATCCTGTCGATGAGGTGGAATTGGATGAAAATCTGGCGAGATTTTTCGGCTATTACGTAGCGGGCGGTTCTTCGGCGGAAGCTGAATTGACCGGGAAACATTGCGATAAAAATATGGAACTGGGTGTTACAAACGTTCTGCGCAAGCTAAATCCCCGCTTTACCGCTGAATTGAGAA
>CAZSRN010000096.1:0-7147 GCA_964609115.1 uncultured Veillonellaceae bacterium
CACGAAGCCCGTACGTTGGCCCAATTTGATCATCCCAACGTCGTTCGAGTGCGTTCTTTTTTTCAAGAAAACGGAACCGCTTATCTGGTGATGGACTACTTGCAAGGCAACAGCCTTCATGATTATTTGTCCCGGCTAGGAGGCCGGTTGCCTGAAAAAGCGGCTCTTGATATCATGTACCCCATTTTGGACGGCTTGAAGGAGGTCCATGCAAAAGGTTTTTTGCACAGGGACATCAAACCGCAAAACATTTACATCACAACAGGTGGGCGCCCAATCCTTCTGGACTTCGGTACTGCACGCCAAGCGATGGGTGAACGCAATCAAGGACTGACTACCATCGTTACGCCAGGTTACGCGCCTTGGGAGCAATATCACAGACATGGCAAACAAGGTCCGTGGACCGACATCTACGCTTGCGCCGCCACACTTTATCAACTTGTTACCGGAATTGTACCGCCTGATGCTGCAGAGAGAGTCGCGCAAGAAACATTACTCCCCCCATTGCAAGTCAACCCTGAACTTTCACCGCAATTCAGCTTTGCGATCATGCAAGCCTTAACCATAGATCCGGCAACCCGTCCGCAAAACGTTTCTGCGTTTCAAACCGCGCTGAAATCAACCCCGACAACCTTCTCGCCGCCGATATGGCCTGCGACGCCTCCCCCCGTTCCACAACCACAACGGCCCGTTTCATCGGCTCAACCAACACCCCAAGGAACTTCCTGGGTCCCACCCGGCAGCGGATTTCCGCCTCCTATCAATCCATCCCTTTCCTATCAACGAGGACCCGAAGCGCTGCCTCCTGCACCGCAGCCAACCAACAGGAGCCGAAAAGCTTTTCTTGTTATCGCAGCAATCTTTGCATTGTCCGTCGGTGCTGTTGCAGTTTCCTACAACAGCCTGAATGGTTACCAAACACTTACGCGTAGTTCCGGCATCTATGAAGGAAATGTAAGTTGGGGCAGTCCTTCAGGTAAAGGAAAGCTGACTTATACCGACGGTTCGGTTTATACCGGTGATTTTGCAGGCGGGCTGCGCAATGGCCGAGGCGTCATGCGGTCAACGTCCGGCAACACCTATGATGGAGAATGGAAAAACGATAAATTCGACGGATTTGGCAAACTAACGCTGACAGCAGGCCTACGCTACGAAGGGTCCTTTAAAGAAGGGAAACGAAATGGAAGCGGGACGCAGATTCATCCCGACGGCCGTCATTACACCGGCCTTTGGGCCAATGATAAAGCGAATGGTTCCGGCGTTTTGACAAGCAAGGACGGTACAAAATATACCGGATCTTTTAAAGATGACCTACCTCATGGGGAAGGAACCTTGATAACGTCTCGAGGCGAAAAATATGAGGGCGTTTTTGATCAGGGGAAAAAGAGTGGACAGGGTACCCTCACTTATCCCAACGGACAAGTTTACAAAGGCAGCTTTGTCAATGATAAGCGCAATGGTCAGGGAACTATGAAGTGGTCTTCCGGCAGTCAGTATGTTGGGGAATGGAAGGATGACAAGCGCCACGGAAAAGGAACACAGTCTTTGATGAACAACGGTTCAATCATTGCAGAGTATGTTGGAGAGTATCGGGAGGATACCCCTTTTAGTCCCAATGGTCAATACCGAGTTATTCTGAAGCGTGATGGAAGGAACGTGGTGGCGTCGTATCGGGATGGTTCTTTTTACTGGTAAGGTTTCGAAAAGAATCCAATAGAAAAGAAAAGCTCGTGAAACCGTTTTTATGGGTTCACGAGCTTTTGTCTAATGAAAATCAGGCAGGCAGCGCAGAAGCTTTACGGCAACTGCACAAACATCCCTTTTTCAATCTGGTCGACATTGCCGTTGCTTACCGAAGCAATGGATATCTTTTCTCGAACGGAATTAACCGTAACATGAGCCAGCGTATTAAAGCTTACATCCAATACTTCTCCTGTACTAGGGTCACGTAACGCTTCGGCGTTTCCTACTACAAAAGTCATCCCCTCAGTCACGCCTTCACGGGTCCCGCGATTAATGTAAATATTTCCATCTCTGACCATAACCACATTGCCGCGCCATGTAATCTTGGGCAGCTGTTCCGTCATCCATTGAACGCCCTGCTGAACTGCATTTTCTACAGCCTTGCCGACATTGTCACTTTTAAATCCACCGGCTCCAGCACCCCAGCCGCTACCGGAATAGCCAATATAACCACCGGATTTATTAGATTTTCCCACAACGCTTTTCGATGCCAATATTTGACCCGTCGAAGTATGAATCATGTACATCGTAACATTAACTTGAGAGTTGGCGCTCGCGCCGCCAAAAGAAACTCCGCCGATAGACAGTCCACCGCCACCGCCGCTTGTATTGTTTTGCACATGAGTAATGGCCCCTTTGACAAGTATCTGCGCCGGAGTCATATGGCCGACCCCTGGAGTAATGGCTCCTTGCGCAGTGCGGCCGGAAGCAGCCAAATCCTGTTCTGCCATAGCTTCTTTACGCATATCTGTCTCGCCGAGCACAATAAACTTGCCGGTTTGATTAAGAATATCCGTCATAATTATGCCCCAGCCATCACCAATGTCCCATTGTCCTTGATATCCGGCCCGATTTTCAAATTTCGCAACCGAAACCGTGTACCTCAATCCCCCCGTCGCACTGCTTGCCGGCATATCCGGCGCAGCCAATACCACAACGGGAGAAATACAAATCAATGCAAGCACACAAACAAAAAGGGAGACCGCCATACTACGTTTCATCATTAAATCCATCCTTCCGCATCCGGATTATTTTACCAAAGTGAAGTAGGTTTTCCCTGCTGATTAGGTGTAACCTGAACCGGTGTCGCAGGTGTCACCGGCGGACAAGCCATTGAACTCGAAGACAGGGGACGCTGAACCAATACCATGTAACATTGTCCAGGAACCGGGCAAAATCCAAATGCCGGCAGTCCCATATAGGAAGACATGCCACTTGATATGGACGATTCAGCAACAGGCACCATCAAGGTGTTCCAATACGGATTTCCATTGGACATTTGCAACCGGTAATCCTGATGCATAATCGCCTGCATAAAAGTGTTCCAACCACCGCCGCCGGAAGGCCCCAGCCAAACTGTTTGTCCGGCATTGGCTGTTGCTGTGCCGCCAACGCCTACACTGCCCACTAGACACAACAGAACTATTGCTATCCAAAGTTTTTTGGGGCTGTACATCCTTGTATCGCTCCTTTCTTTTCATTTTCTTTGAAGATATTTTGATTGTACTGCATTTGGAAAATTTTATCTACCAGAGTGATCCTTTGTCTCTTTTGGGCGGCGCAGGCGTCGTTGGTTTATCGGCAGGCGGTTGTGTACGCACCGCAGGTTGTTGACGCGGCGACGGCTGCGTTTCCGGCGGCGTGGGCGATACTTCCTTGTCGCTTTCTGCCGGTTTGGTTGGAGCGGCAGCCGCAGGTTTGTCTGTAATCGTCGCAGGTTGCACCGGCGTTACCGGAGTTTTCTGCGCCGGTTTTTCTGTAGCGCGCGGAGTCGTAGTTTCGTCCGAAACATTTTTTTGTGTTGGCTTTGCAACCGGCGCACTTTTTTTAGCATCATCAGCCCCGCCAAAGAAAAGCCATCCTGTTATCGCCACTACCAAAACAATCCCTGCAACAGCGATCCATATTCCTTTTGAGGATTTTGGAGCAGCAGACGGTATTGGAGCATACGGCGGTGGCGGATATGCCGGGTTTGAAGCTGGATACGGCGAAGGATAGGTTGGTGCTCCCGGTTGTAATACCTGCACGGGCAGCGGCGCGGTTCGCTGTGCCGGTGGTTGTTGTGCACCCGAGAAAGGCAATGGCGGAGGAACAGCAGCGGCAACAGCCGCCACAGGAGGCCGAGGAGCTGCTTTCCCATTGATTATGTCGCGAAAAATAAATACATCTTGCGGCCTTGCGCCGGCTTCCAACGAAAGCGCCTGCATAATGGCGGCATTTAATTCGGATGATATTCCCGGAACACGCGTTGCAAGGGGAATCAATTCATCGGTTGCAACCCGTTCCGGTGCATCCGGCGGAGCCTGTCCAGCCAACAGATAATAGTAAGTCGCTGCCAGTGCATATATGTCAGTCCAAGGTCCTTGCTCACCCCGTCGATGGTACTGTTCATAAGGAGAAAAACCCGGAGTCAAAACAACCGAAAGACTCCTGCTTCTTTCACCCATCGCCTGGCGGGCCGCTCCAAAATCCAGCAGGATCGGACGCCCCGTTGAGGTTATGTAGATATTTTGCGGTTTGATGTCCCTGTGCAAAAAGCCTTTTGCATGGACCTCCTGTAGTCCATCAATAATCGGCATCATAATTTCTGATGCTTGCGCTTCTGTCAGCCGTCCACCTTTAGAAACAAGATATTCTGCCAGATTGACTCCCTGTAAATAATCCATCACCAGATAAGCGGTTCCGTTTTCTTGAAAAAAAGAACGCACCCGAACGACGTTGGGATGATCAAATTGAGCCAGCGTACGGGCTTCCTGCAAAAACTGCTCCAGCCCAAAACGGAACAAGCTCGCATCTTCACGTGAGTGAGCCATAACGGATGCGTGGTCAGCATCACGGCCGGCATAATCACGCGGCAAATATTCCTTGACGGCAACGAGCGTGGCCAAGTTAATATCCCATCCCAGATAAGTGATACCAAAACCGCCCGGTTTTCCCAGCACCTTGCCGACAATAAACTGACCATTCAATACCGCTCGATATGGCAAAACCAGAGGTGTCCGCCGCTCCGATTCATCATACCCGCAGAACGGACAAACGGCAACCGCGCCTTTTTCTGCGAAACAGCCGGGGCAAAGTGTATCCCAGTCTCCCATTCTCTACACTCCCTCTTGGGTTACGTCACGCCTTTTTATTTTTCTGTGGATTGTTCTTTTTCCTGGTCCCAATTGAATTTTTCACTGCAAAGCGGAACAAACATTAGTTGGGTCTCACCCAGCTCAATAATGTCATATCCCTTAAGGTCCGCCGCGTGAATAACTTCATCCCCATTCAGATATACAAGGCCTCGTCCGTCACCGGGTCGAATGCTGAAAATTCGCTTGCGGGGTTCATATACAAGAAATGCATGATTTTCCCGCGAAACGGTATCATCTCCCGCAATTTGAACGTCCATGGCTTCTGATCGTCCAATTCCGTTTCGTCCGCTGCGAATGCGATAATCACGTCCGCGTGAAGGTCCTTTAATGCATACCAACCAGCCAACGACCGGATCGATGCCCACTTTTTTCATGTCAACCGCTACCGTACGACCCTCATCCGGACCCTTTTTCCCTCCCACCAACGGAGACACTGCAGGGCGAATCGGCACAGTAGGTCCAACGACTGGAGGAGGAGTCTCCCTCATGGGGCGGGTAGCCCCTACCGGTGAAACAGCTCCGCCAATTGGAGGCGGAGTCATTGGCGCTTGTCCCTCTGTGGCTCCCATGCCGCCGGCGGGCATGCTGCCGCAGTACGGGCAAGCATTATGTCTGGATGGATCATAGAAATGGCCTTGTTGACAACGGATCAATGCCATGGTTCATTCCCCTTTCATATTTAAAACATGTCTGTTTATTTCTATTACTCTACGATTAAGTTTTCTTTATCGGTCTTAAGGGGTAGGCATAGGACTTGCTTCGCCGGATGATGGTTTTTTGTTATTTTCTTCCGGCTTGCTGGTCGATTTCTCGTTCGTTTTTTCTGTTGCTTCCGGTTGTGGCGGCACTCCCTGCAGCTCACCAAAATATCGTCCGCCGATAAAGCCGACAATGGCCAATGCCAGAATGAATACTGCCACCTTGACCCATTTTGCCATTCCAGTGGTTGATTTTCGTGGTGTTTTTACAGCCATGGTGTTCGCCGGTTCTTCTCCACGCCTTTGCGTCTCGGACAAACGTTTGGTTGGCGGAAGTTTATAACCCAAAACCGCAACCGTAACATTATCCTGGTAGGGTGACTGACGGCTAACAGTTGCGTGAACCAAATCTTCAGCAACCTGTTGCGGTTCTGCGTTCATCAAACAGGCAATTTCTTCTTCCGGCAGAAAACCAAATAATCCATCGCTTGCCAATAGGACTTTATCTCCCGGCACTAAACCAATGGGGGGATCAGACGGCCTGTCGTACTCATCCACTTCTGCCTTGCCGAGATAACTGGTCAACGCCGCCCTTGAAGGATGCGACATGGCTTCAGATTTACTTATTTCGCCTTTTTCCAGCATGCGATCAAGAACTCGTCCATAATTGTAATCGGTTGTTATCTGACGAAGTATTCCCTGCCTAACCAAGTAAATCCGGCTGTCACCGGCACTAATCCGGTAGAGTTTTCCCTCATGAATGACTACGGCAACCAAGGTGGTTCCCGCTTCTCCTTCCACCCCGGCCTCTGCCGCCCGGCGATTTACCGCCCGATTTGCCGCATGCAGGCTTCGATCCAAGGCTGCAGAAATTTTTTCATCCGGTTCCTTTGTCGCATAAGTGGAAAGAAAAGTTTGCACGGCCGTCGCACTGGAGTCTTTGCCCAGCGCCAACCCACCCATTCCATCCGCAACTACGGACAAAAATCCGCCATGTTTAACAAACTCCGCATCATCAAATGCTGAAAAACCAAAAGAATCCTGTTGCTCATTTCGTGCGCCAATATGTTGCGCATTACCGGGAATCACTTCACAAACGGATATTGAAGTTTCCAACATGTTTCTTGCTCCTCAAAACAAAACCGCTATCGCTGTGTAATTGTCATATGCGCCTTCCGCTCGCAGCAGAATATACTTTTCCATCCTTGTCAGCCACTCCTGGGCCGAAGACGATTCCACTAAAGCGGCTTCCATTTCCTGTTCCGTCACGTACGTCCAAACACCATCGGTACAAAGAAGTGCCGCATCCCCTTTGTGGATTGGAAACCCTGCCGATAAAATCGTTGGATGAATCTCGCCCGGTTGCCCCAGTGCACGGGTCAATCGGTTCTGATCTTCATGTCCTCGAATCTCGTCAAAGGTTATCTTTCCTGCATCCACAAGCATCTGTGGCACACTATGATCACGTGTTTGTCCAACAATTCGTCCCTGTCTAAACCAATACAATCGAGAATCTCCAACGTGTCCCCACACGGCGATCTCTTCATTACAGGACAATACCACCAATGT
>CAZSRN010000096.1:7157-7913 GCA_964609115.1 uncultured Veillonellaceae bacterium
GTCGTCCGCATCCCTGAAAGACTAAAATCTTCTGTTGCCTTTCGCTGAAGCTCAATCTGCGCAGTGCGGAATCCTTCGGCAATAACATCCGTTGATACTTCCGCCGAATCAGCCATTTTACATAGAATATGGTCAACCGTCATGCGGGAAGCGATTTCGCCGCCTGCATGACCGCCCAACCCATCGGCAACTACCCAGCATCTGTTGGGCCCATTTTGTTTAAACCCATAAGCATCCTGATTGGTTTTCCGTCCGCCCGACTTTGACAATCCCGCTGTATCAATTGTCATATCAATCGGCGTGCAGTTCAAACAAATGGGTGGGTTCGCTCAGATAGAATCTCTCGCCCGAACGCAACCTCGCCTGACCATTAATTTTCTGCCCGTTGACAAAGAACGTCCCATTCGTGGAGCGGTCTTCCACTGTAAAACTCTGACTGGCGGCATCAAAAGTTACGATGCAGTGCACGCGACTAATTTCATTCATGTCGGATGGAAACACCAGTTGCGCCTGTTGTGGATCTCGTCCGATAATCATGGGACGTCCGCTGGGCATTTCGATCGTTTTCCCTGCAAAGAATCCGCTAACTCCAGTAACCGTCGAACGGCGCACTGCTGCAGCCACTATCGGTTTAGGCCCGATCGGCGGCGCTCCCGGTCCTTGTTGCGGCTGCATTGGCATTGGCATTTGCTGCGGAGAGCTTTTTTTCCTCGACATCATAAACCCGACAATTCCAAAAATAATAAGAACAACAAC
>CAZSRN010000097.1:0-7862 GCA_964609115.1 uncultured Veillonellaceae bacterium
GCTTTGGCGCCACAAATGGGACATTGATCGGGTGCATGTCCTTCAGCAATATGTCCACAAACGGAACAAAGATAGTAATCAACCGTAACAGGGTTGGAGATCGTATCCAAAGCCTTTTGGTATAAGGAAGCATGTACCTTCTCGGCATCATTGGCCAGCTGCATTCCTTTTACAATAGCTGCAGATTGATTTTCCGACTGAGCCTCACTGATGAAACCAGGATACATTTCAGTGAACTCATATGTTTCACCTTCAATGGCTGCTTTTAAATTTTCTGCAGTGGATTTGATCAAGCCCAAATTACGCAAATGCGTATGAGCATGTATGGTTTCTGCTTCGGCGGCAGCGCGAAATAATTTTGCAACTTGAGGAAGCTTTTCGGCATCCGCCTGCTTTGCAAAGGCCAGATATTTGCGATTGGCTTGAGATTCACCGGCAAATGCTGCGGCTAAATTTTTTTGTGTGTTACTCAAGATAACTCCTCCTTCAATTTTTAAAATATTATCTATGGATTATTATTATCCATTGTAATAAAATTGTCAAGAGAAGGCATTTAAAAACTCGGCTATTTGTTGGATAAAAATTTAAAAACCTTGGTACCCGTGTCCCTAACCTTTCGAATGGGGCCCGAATGAGTCTTGGTTCGAGGTTTCATATCGCGTTCTGAACCGAAATCTCCTCTTTTAATCAGTGTGTTTTTGGTTTTTTCAGGGACTAAAGATCCTTTGATTGTCGTCAGGGCTTTTTCCGGCATACTTTGGCTGTCACAAGTAAAAATATCAATAGCGGCAAAGCCGACTTCAGGATAGGTATGAATTCCCAGATGGCCATCTGTCAATAGGGCAAGAACGGTAATGCCTTCGGGAGAAAATTGGTAACTTTGAATACTAAGCATTTTTAAGTCAGCCGCGTGTATGGCTTCGGATAAAATTGCTTGTATTTGCTCCATATCATTGAGAACTTCCCGACGGCAGCCGTAAAAGTCGGCGGTAGTATGTCTGCCGATAGCGGCCAATAACGTCACCTCTTTCATGTTCAGTCTGTACTGTGAGGTCAACTAATAACAATCTTAATATCTTATTATACTTTGCCGGAGGCAACCATGCAATTGGCAAGAAATTATTTGCGCTGCAACAGATTGCAGGAACGATTGAGCGAGGGGTAGAATTTTATGGGGAAGAAGAAACTAAATATAACGGTACTGAAAAAATAGCTCTCAAGGACAAAGGAGGATATGATCGTGTCAATGTATAATGCAGAACTGGCCAAGGGCATATATCAGGTAGGCGCAGTAGACTGGACATGTCGTGATTTTCACGGATATAAAACGCCACGGGGAGTAACGTACAATTCTTATCTGATTGTTGATGAAAAAGTTTGTTTGATTGATACGGTAAAAGCACCGTTTGCTACGGAATTGCTGGAGAGAATCCGGGAGATTATCGATCCGGCAAAAATTGACTACGTGATCGTTAATCATGTTGAGCCAGATCATAGTAGCGGGCTGCCGACAATTATGGAAGCTGCGCCCCAGGCAAAAGTGATATTGACAGAGCAGGGGCGAAATGAAGTTATCAAGTATTTTGGCCGGGAATATGATTTTCAGGTTGTGAAAAATGGAGATTCATTAGCCATTGGGCAGCATACACTAAAATTTATTCCTCTGCCGATGCTTCATTGGCCGGACTCGATGGCAACATACATGGAAGACGAACAGATCCTGTTTTCGAATGATGCATTCGGACAGCATTATTCGACTAATTTTAAGTTTGATGATGAAAACGAGCTGCCGGAAGTGTTTTACGAGGCGAAAAAGTATTATGCAAACATATTGATGCCGTTTAGCAAACTAGTGCTTCGTGCACTGGACAGCTTGGCCTCGCTTCCCATTCGAATGATTGCGCCAAGTCATGGTGTTGTTTGGCGGACTCATGTGTCAGAGATTATAGAACATTACAAGAAGTGGGGCGCTGGTGAAACAGACGCGCTGGTATTAGTGGTTTATGATACAATGTGGGGCAGCACCGAAAAGATGGCCCGGAAGGTTCTTGAAGGGTTGACTGCAGGAGGCGTTAAGGCGAAATTATATCGCATGGCTGAAGCGGATAAGAGTGAAGTGGTGGCGGAATTATTGCAGGCCCGGGGACTTATTATTGGCGCATCAACATTGAATAATGGAATGCTTCCGGGCATGGCCGGGTTCTTGTATTATTTAAAAGGGCTTAAGCCCCTAAATAAGAAAGGCGCGGCATTTGGCGCCTATGGTTGGGCGGGAGGCGCTCAAGCTGATATTGAGATGGCTCTCAAGGCAGCGGGGATACCGACGGAGATGGCGGGACCCACTCTCAAATGGGCGCCTACACCAGATGAATTACAGAAGTGTTTTGAGTTTGGCAGAGAATTTGCGCTCAAGGCGGTAGAAAAATAGAGAAAGCGTTTATGGAGGGCCATTAGGCCCTCCCATTTATTGAACAATGGAGGAATTCACATGCAGACAATACCTAAGGCTGTGCTGAAAAGGCAGGGACGACATGGGAGCGAAACCGGGCACCCGTGGGTTTATCAGAGTGAAATTGATTATGTAAAAGGAAAATATGTTCCCGGTGATATTGTGGATGTTTATAACTATCGCCAACAGTATTTGGGGAGGGGTTATATCAACCCTCGTTCTCAAATTACCATTCGCTTGTTGTCACGGGAGGAAGAAGTCATTGATCGGGATTTTTTTGTTCGACGGATTTCCCACGCATGGAATTACCGACAACGATTTTTAGAAGAACCGGAATATTGCCGCTTGATTTTCAGCGAAGCTGATTTTTTGCCCGGGCTTGTCGTGGATAAGTTTGGTTCCTGTTTGGTGATTCAGACTCTTGCCGCCGGGATTGATGTTCACAAAGAAACCATTGTATCGGTGCTGGATGAGTTGCTTCAGCCGGAAATGATTTACGAGCGTAATGATGCTTCTGTACGTGCGATTGAAGGGTTGCCTTTGCAGAAAGGATTTTTAAAGGGGCAAGGGGAGACACTGCTGACTGTGCGCGAAAATGGGCTGTTGTTTTATGCCGACATTGAAAATGGTCAAAAGACAGGTTTTTTCTATGATCAGCGTGAAAACCGGCGCATTTTATCTAAGTTCGTTGCCGGTGGTGAAGTATTGGACTGTTTTTGTTTTAGCGGATCATTTTCTGTTCACGCGGCTGCTTTTGGCGCAAAACATGTAACAGGTGTTGATATTTCAGCGGCTGCAGTGGATATAGCGACTCGCAATGCCGCGCTCAATGGAATGCAAGACCGCTGTGAATTTATAGAGGCCAATGCTTTTGATTTATTGCGTGAGTATTCGGATGCCGGTCGGCATTTTGATACGGTGATTCTTGACCCGCCTGCTTTTACCAAGAGTAGGGCATCCGTAGAAAGCGCCGCACGCGGGTACAAGGAAATCAATCTCAGAGGGCTAAAAATGGTCCGCCCCGGCGGATATTTGGTGACATGTTCCTGCTCATTTCACATGGACCGGAATTTATTTCATTCGGTAGTGGCGGAAGCAGCAGCAGATGCTAAACGGACTGTTCGTGAAGTGGCATATATGTCGCAAGCCAAGGATCATCCGTCTATTCCGGCTGCGCCGGAAACAAATTATCTGAAGTTTTTGGTGCTGGAAGTTCAATAGAGAGGGACTTGTCAAAAGTCGAAAAGTCAAATAAAATAGAAGTGAAATATTGCAAGGGTGTGAACTGGAGAGACGAGTATGGGGAACTTGGCGGACTATATCGAAAAATTCATATTGTTGCGTTTGTCCGGTCAGCAGGACAATTCAATTGTAGTTAATCGCAATGATTTGGCCATTGAGTTGGATTGCGCTCCGTCTCAAATCAGCTATGTAGTGAATACCCGCTTTACCGGAACCCGGGGATTTGTAGTGGAAAGCCGGAGAGGGTCCGGAGGTTTTATTAGAATTGCCCGAACGCCGATGGCTAATGTTGTATTTGAGACGATTGTGAATCGAATTGTGACGGATCAGACAGAAGCGGATATTGACACGCTGGTAGAAGAGCTTCGCGGCAGCGGACTGATGACGCAACGGGAGGCGGCAATGCTGTTGCAATTCGTGCAACTGATGCGGGAGCGCCTGGAGCCGGAGGAGCGGGTACAAAGTTTGCGCGCGATTTTTTCGACATTGTCTAATTTTTCTTAGGGGGATATGGGGTATGTTATGCGATGACTGCGGCAATAACGCTGCACGTGTTCATATGATAAAGATTTTTAATGGCGTAAAAACCGAAAAGCATCTTTGTGAAGCGTGTGCGGCAGCTGCGGGTGAGGATTGTTTTTCCAGCGGGATTCAGTTTTCCGTGAACGACTTGGTCAAAGCAATGTTTAGCCAGGAAATGGATCCTTCGGTGGAACCGGATTTGACTTGTCCCAACTGTGGGATGGATTTTGCAGATTTCAGCCGTTCGGGGAAAATTGGCTGCAGTGTGTGTTACGGAATTTTTCATGCCCAATTGGATCCGATTTTGCGACGGGTTCACGGTACTAGTTGCCATACGGGAAAGGTTCCGGTCAGGGCTGGGAGTGCAGTGCGTCTTCGACTCAAGGTGAAGGGCTTACGGCAAGATTTGGAACGCAGTGTGCAATGCGAAGATTATGAAAAGGCTGCTCAAATTCGGGATGATATCCGTCTGCTGGAAAAAGAGCTGCAGGCAGAGGGAGCAATATCTGATGGAAAATGATCAACAGGAATTGTTTAGTTGCCAGGTGCCTCTCTGGATGGAGCAAAAAGGACCGGAGGGAGATATCGCTTTATCGAGCCGTATTCGATTGGCGCGAAACTTGAGCGGAGTTCCTTTTCCCGGGCAGGCTGACGAGCAACAGCTGGAGCAGATCGGCCGGAAAGTGTCTTTTTCGTTGCAGGACCTGAATGATATACCTGAAAACCACCAGTATCAGATAGTAGATATGGCGTTACTGACAGAACAGGAACGGCGAATTTTGGTTGAAAAGCACCTTACCTCATTGAAGCACATCCAAGAGCCAACTCATCGTTTTTTGATCATTCGCGACGATACAGCCGTGAGTATTATGGTTAATGAAGAGGATCATTTTCGGATACAAAGCCTCACAGCCGGATTAAACTTGCGATCTGCCTGGAATATGGCGGATGCAACAGATAACTTACTGGAATCCCGCATGGGTTTTGCCTTTAATGAAGAGCTGGGATATTTGACTTCCTGCCCGACCAATCTCGGGACTGGACTTCGGGCCTCGGTAATGATGCACTTGCCGGGATTAGTATTGCTTGGGCAAATGCACAGGATTATTGAAGTTTCGACTCAGTTGGGTATGGCGGTGCGGGGATTTTATGGAGAAGGCACAGATGCTTTTGGCAATGTGTTTCAAGTTTCAAACCAACAAACCTTGGGATTCAACGAAACTGAGATTGTACACAACGTATTGGGGCTTGCGCGCCAGGTGGTGGAACAGGAAAGATCCGCCAGAAGGATGCTGATGAGCGATTCCGGCGAAGAACTGGCAGACCGTGTGTGGCGAGCCTATGGAATATTGAGGCACGCCCGCAGCATTTCCGGACAGGAAGCATTGGGCCTATTATCAGCAGTTCGGCTTGGAATTGACATGGGAATCATCAGCCACTTATCACCGGATGTTTTTACGGAATTAATTATCGGCACACGATCCTGCGTTGTTGCCAAAATGGCGCAAGCGGCAAAGATGGAGAAAACAGAACGAAATCGCTTGCGGGCTGACCTGATCCGTGAACGCATTAAGGGAGGGGACAATGATGTTTAATCGCTTTACTGAAAGGGCCCGACGTGTATTGGTGCTGGCTCAGCAAGAAGCTATGAAATTGGGAAATGATCATATTGGAACGGAACATTTACTCCTGGGGCTGATTGGAGACGTTGACAGCGTTGCATGCAAAGCGCTGGCATCACTGAATGTCAATTTAAGCGCAATGAGGTCTCAAATTGTAGAGAGATTAAACCGTGAGCCAGTTAACAAACAGGATGTAAACTATACGCCCAGGGCAAAAAAGGCGCTTGAGCTGGCGGTAGATGAAGCTCAACAGTTGAGTCACAATTATGTTGGGACCGAGCATATTTTATTGGGACTGATGCGTGAGGGAGAAGGCTTGGCGGCTCAGGTTTTGCACAGTTTGGGAATCGACAACATTGAGGTGCTGCGTCAACGCATTGTTGAATTGCTGGGTGGAGTTGCAACGTCTGGGCAGGCGGCTCCGGGAAAGTCTGCGACGAATCCGCATGTGAGTCGTGAAGCCGCCTCCATGTTGGATGAATTTGGTCGAGATTTGAACAAAATGGCGACTGAGGGCCAGAGTGACCCGGTGATCGGGCGCGATAAGGAGATAGAGAGAGTTATCCAGATTCTCAGCCGTCGAACCAAAAACAATCCTGTGCTTATTGGCGAACCGGGGGTTGGCAAAACAGCGGTTGCAGAAGGGTTAGCACAGAGAATCGTGGCAGGAAAGGTACCTGAAACTCTACGCGAAAAACGGATTTTTTCTTTAGATTTGGCCTCCGTAGTAGCGGGAACAAAATATCGCGGTGAATTTGAGGAACGACTGAAAAAAGTGTTGCAGGAAATCAGACAGTCTCATAACACCATTCTGTTTATCGACGAAATGCACACGTTGGTCGGAGCGGGAGCTGCTGAAGGAGCCATCGATGCCGCCAATATTCTCAAACCGGCATTAGCACGAGGCGAAGTCCAGGCGATCGGTGCTACAACTTTGGATGAATTCAAAAAGCATATCGAAAAAGATGCGGCGCTGGAGAGACGGTTTCAGCCAGTGACGGTGGGCGAACCAACGGAAGAAGATGCAGTCAGTATTCTAATGGGGTTGCGTGATCGGTATGAAGCGTTTCATCGGGTAAAAATTACGGATGACTCCATTCAGGCTGCCGTCAAGCTGTCGAAACGATATATTTCTGACCGCTTTTTACCGGATAAGGCAATTGATGTGATGGATGAAGCCGCCTCACGGGTGCGGTTGCAAACTTTTTCACCACCGCCGGACGTCAAGGATATCGAACGTCAGCTTGATGCGCTGCGTACTGAAAAAGAAGCGGCTATTTCGTCGCAGGAATTTGAAAGAGCAGCCCGGCTTCGCGATGAAGAACAGCGTCTGCGTGAAGAGTTGGAAAACAAGCAACGCGAATGGAAGCGGGCCGGTAGCGAGACAATTATGGTTACTCCGGATGATATTGCTCATATTGTGGCCAACTGGACGGGAATCCCTGTGAAAAAGCTTGCGGCGGAAGAGTCGGAACGACTGCTTCGCCTGGAAGGAATTTTACATGAACGGGTAGTGGGACAGGAAGAAGCGGTTCAGGCTGTTTCAAAAGCCGTACGCCGGGCGCGGGCCGGATTGAAGGACCCCAAACGTCCAATTGGATCATTCATCTTTCTTGGGCCGACCGGAGTAGGAAAAACAGAATTGGCCCGTGCATTGGCGGAAGCTTTATTTGATGATGAATCAGCGATGGTTCGGCTGGATATGTCCGAATACATGGAAAAACATGCGGTGTCCCGCTTGGTTGGAGCGCCACCCGGTTATGTAGGATATGAGGAAGGCGGACAACTCACCGATATTGTCCGGAGAAAACCTTATGCCGTAATCTTGCTGGACGAGATTGAAAAAGCACACTATGACGTTTTTAATATCTTGTTGCAGGTTCTTGAAGATGGACGCCTTACCGATAGTCAGGGACGGACGGTGGATTTTCGTAACACGGTGATTATCATGACGTCTAATGTCGGATCACGGCATTTTCGGCAGGAAGGTGCACCACTGGGATTTTCGACCGAGACGTCATCAAGCG
>CAZSRN010000098.1:0-7557 GCA_964609115.1 uncultured Veillonellaceae bacterium
AGCGACGGATGTAATGCGGATTGGCGACCGCAATGTGGAAGCAGTGCGTGAGGTGCTCAAATCGTTGTCGGTTCGAATCCTTGCTGATGATGTAGGCGGTAATTATGGTCGAACCGTAGAGTTACTGCTGGAGTCGGGTGTTTTTGTCATAAAGACGGTCAACAAGGGGGATAATCGGCTGTAGTTAAACGTAACAACCGTTATCCGGAGGTGATGGAAATTCAGATCAAGGATATCGATGCCTTGTGGAATGAGTACCAAACTGAACATGCTCTTGAAACACGTGAAAAACTGGTCAACCATTATTTACCGTTGGTTAAAGTGGTGGCTGGCCGCATTGCTATGGGAATGCCCCAATATGTCGAACGGGAAGAACTGATCAGTAATGGATATTTCGGATTACTGGAAGCCATCGAACGCTTTGATCCCAAACGTGGCTTTAAGTTTGAGACTTATGCAGTGGTTAGAATTCGTGGAGCGATTCTTGACGCTATTCGTGCACAGGACTGGATTCCGGTTTCTGTCCGCCAAAAGGCTCGAAGCTACACGCAGGTAATCGCCGAACTGGAACAACAACTGGGAAGGTCGGCTAGTGACGATGAAATTGCCGCAGCCATGAATATGAATCCACAGGAATTCAATCAATTTATCGGACAATTGCAAGCAACCACAGTAATGCCGCTTGAAGATTATACGCACAGCGATACATTGTCGGATCCCTCGGCGAGCCCAAGTGAACAGGCTGAAATTAGCGACGTTAAAGATACCTTGGTCAATAGTATTGATAAATTACCCGAAAAAGAAAGAATAGTGGTTTCTCTTTATTATTACGAGGGACTGACGCTGAAAGAAATCAGTTTGATTTTGAAATTGTCTGAGGCACGGATATCTCAACTGCATACAAAAGCCATTTTTCGTCTTCGAGGTTCATTGGCGCGTATTAAATCCAGCTTATTGTAATGAGGCAAGTTGAGGGGAGCGAAATTGTGGAACCACAAAACGAAAAGTTTTTTATTCAGGCTCAAGAAAATGGTGTGTTCCTTACGGTATCTCCTCCTGCTGAGGGAGAGACGCTGGAATTATCACGGATTTTTGATGTTTTGGCGATGCAAAATATTAATGAGTTTGACAGGTTGGCGATAGAAGAAGCTGCCAAGGCAAAAACCGGTGAACCGGTTAAAATCGCTGAACCTCAACAGAAAAAACCGGACGCAATCATCGGCGTAACGGTATCACGTGACAGAATGGAAGCGTATTTACAGATTGAATTGCCGGAGAGAGCAAACAAACCGGATATTGATGTTGTAAAGAAACAACTGGAGAAGTCCGGGGTTACCGAAGGATTATTGGAAGACGCCATTGTTTTGGCAATACGCCAGCCCAACCTTCGGGTTGTTTGCGCTAAAGGGCGTTTTCCTGAGAATGGCGTTGATGCGCGAATCGAATATCGGGTTGATCTGGAGAATCGTGGAAAACCGGTTGAAACGGCAGACGGCGGCGTTGATTTTAAGAACCTCGGTTTGTATATTAATGTTGAGAAAGGACAGGTTCTTGCAGAAAAAATAGTCGCTACACCCGGAGTGCCCGGTGTGGATGTATGCGGCAACGTTGTTCCCAGTCGACCGGGGAAAGATATATTATTACATCCGGGCTCAAACATTCAGGTTGTCGATGGCGTTAAACTGGTGGCCGCGACGGGTGGAAACTTGATGCAGGCGGGTGGTAAATTGACGGTTGCACCGGTGCTGCAAATTAAAGGAGATGTCGATTTATCCACCGGTAATATTGATTTTGCCGGGGATGTCGTGATACAGGGCTCCGTTCAGGAAGGATTTTCTGTCAAGGCTGGCGGCAATGTCGATATCGCAGGTATGGTTAGCGGGGGTAATGTGCAAGGATTAAACGTCACGATACGTTTGGGAATTCTTGGACTGAATAAAGGGGAAATATCTGCGGCGGGGACTGTCGTAGCCAAGTTCGTCGAAAATGCTTCGGTTAGTGCAGATCAAGATATTCTGATCAGTGACGTTGTGCTTCATAGCCGACTCAGCGCAGGCAAACAGATTCGGGTGGAAGGACGCAGGGGACAAATTGTTGGCGGGACTGCGGCGGCGGGTGATGAAATTGTCGCAAAATCCGTTGGGTCTTCTTCCGCAACGCCGACAGAACTGCAAGCCGGAGTAAACCCAAAACTTCGGGAAGAGTATTTTTCTTTACGCAAAGAACTGAAAATTGTGGAAACCGGCTTGGATCAGCTGCAAAAAGGACTTTTTACCTTGCGATCCATGGATCAGAATCTATTGCCGCCGGAGAAGAAGGAGCTTTTGCTGAAGCTTACAAGAGCCCACTTTACGACACTGGGCCAGGCAGAAACCATGAGAAAACGAATGTGTGAGTTGGAAACCGCTTATGAAGACTTGAAAGGCGGTCAAATAAAAGTTTCAGATTATATCTATCCAGGAGTAAAAATCAGTATTGGCTCCTTGGTAAAACCAATTCAAGAAGAATGTCGTTTTATGACATTTTACGCTGAAGCCGGTGAAGTCAAATTTCGGTCCTTTAAGTAACAGGTTGGTTGTAACCCACAAGTATAAAGTGGGGTGAAATGTCTTGAATATTCGGCCCATAGATTTGCAAGTACTGATTCCCCGAACAATGGATGTGGCAAAAACGGCAGCTGTAAGCGAGCAGCAACCCATTACGCAGCAGCAACAACTGGCGGATCAGTTGAAACAAAGCGTTGCTGAACAGCAACGTCAGGTTCAGACGACACTGTCGTCACAACACGAAGGAAAAGTGACAACAGAAGATTTGGACCGCGAAAAGCAAAAGAAACATCAGCACGGTGAAGAACGGGATCGGGAATCTTCTTCCGACACGAATCCGGAACCGGTGGATTCCAAATCTCTTTCATCATCGGTAGACCCGGTACGCGGACATACCATTGACATCAAGACCTGACAGGAGGAAGCATGCTCACAGTTACGCTGACTATCATTGCAATCGTTGTCGCCTGCGGTATTGTGTGGTTCGCCGTTCGCCGGAGCAAAGCCGTTCAAAGAGTTTCCGGCCATTTATCGGGACCGGTGGCGCAAATGCAGGAACAAATTTTACTGACTGCTGATTCTGCAGTAGACCGTCTTGACGGGAAAATTGCACAAATGGAAATTTTATTGTCTGAAATAGACCGCCGCAGCAATCTTTTGGCCCAACAGAGCAAACAGCAGCAATTACAACAATTGCAACTTGAACAGTTGCAGCAACAGTTGGTTGCATGGGTACAGACACAACGACAGCAGTTGGAAAAGGATTTTGATTTGCGGCAACAAATGTTGACCCAGTTACAGGCTAAACTACCGATGCAGACTTACATGCAACAACCTTCGCAGGTAACGCCCAATACAACGCCGATGGCGGTGTTTGAGCCCCAGCTTGTGGGTGGAGTTCAGCAGGAACGAACAGAACCGGTTCAACCAGTACGCAAGAAACCCGAGAGAAATTCATCGAAGGCCATCGTTAATGAAATATCGGCTCCTCCGCAAGATAAGCGTTCGGCAATTCTGGATATGGCAGAGCAGGGTTTTTCCGTGACGGATATTGCACAAAAGATGGGAATTGGAAAAGGCGAAGTAATGCTGTTGCTTAAACTAAGAAAAAAGGCTGTTCCGTAAATAAAGTTCTTCTTGCCGTAGCGTTTTGGCTGTGATAAAATATAGCTCGACGTGTTAATACACACGTGGTAGTCTTCCGTTAATCCTGTGCCGTTTTTCGGTGCGAACGGGGTGAGATGCCACGGAGGAAAAAACAGGAGGTGCGTTATGTCCGTTATATCTATGAAACAACTTCTCGAAGCTGGGGTGCATTTTGGTCATCAGACCAGAAGGTGGAACCCCAAAATGGCTCCGTACATTTTTACGGAGCGGAATGGCATCTACATCATTGACCTGCAGAAGACTGTCAGGAAAGTGGAAGATGCTTATAATTTTGTCCGTAGTCTTTCCCAAGACGGAAAAACAATGCTGTTCGTCGGAACAAAGAAACAAGCGCAGGAAGCGGTACGGGACGAAGCGTTGCGGTGCAACATGTTCTTTGTAAATGAGCGGTGGCTCGGTGGAATGCTTACCAATTTCCAAACCATTCAACGTCGGGTTGCCCGTCTGCGGCAGCTGGAGGATATGGAAGCAAACGATGGGTTTGCAGGCCTTCACAAGAAGGAAGTATTGCAGTTGCATCATGAAATGGAACGTCTGCAAAAGTTCCTTGGCGGCATCAAGAATATGAACAGACTGCCGGGAGCATTGTTTGTCATTGATCCTCGCAAAGAGGAAATTGCAGTTCAGGAAGCCAGAAAATTGGGTATTCCTGTTGTTGGAATTGTGGACACAAATTGCGATCCGGACTTGATTGATTATGTTATTCCTGCCAATGACGATGCAATCCGTGCAGTTAAACTGCTGACCGCTCGCATGGCTGACGCCATTTTGGAAGGTCGCCAGGGCGAACAGATGGAGTCGGAGGAAGAAGTCGCAGCAGCGGAAGAATCAGAAAAAGAATAGCGTTTTGCGCTGGCATAGGAGGAAGATGGAATGATATCGGCACAACAAGTTAAAGAACTTCGTGAAACTACGGGCGCCGGAATGATGGATTGTAAAAAAGCGCTGACGGAAACGAACGGAGATATGGAAAAGGCTGTTGATTTTCTTCGAGAGAAAGGGTTGGCAGCCGCTGCAAAAAAATCCGGACGTATTGCGGCAGAAGGCTTGGTTGAATCTTATATTCATGCCGGTGGTAAGATTGGCGTCTTGATTGAAGTCAATTGTGAAACGGATTTTGTCGCCAAGACTCCCGAGTTCCACTCTTTCGTACGTGATTTGGCAATGCAAGTTGCCGCAGCTAATCCTCAATATCTGTGCAGGGATGAAGTTCCGGCAAATATTTTGGATCATGAACGGGAAGTATTAAGGGCGCAAGCGCTTAATGAAGGAAAACCCGAAAAGATCATTGATAAAATGGTTGAAGGTCGGGTGGATAAGTTCTATAAAGAAAACTGTCTATTGGAACAGGCATTTGTCAAAGACCCGGAGAAATCAGTCACCGATATAGTAAATACCCAGATTTCAAAAATTGGTGAGAATATTTTGGTTCGACGCTTTACCCGATATCAGATGGGTGAGGGAATCGAAAAAAAAGTATCGGATTTTGCCGCTGAAGTTGCAAGCGCAGTAAAGAAATAATCTGAGAAAAAACGCAAAGAGAGAACACTTCCGTGTTCTCTCTTTTTAGGAAGGAATTCAAATCTCCTCGTAGAATATACTAAGGAACGGGGGTTATATATTGGAAAATAGAGTATTTAAACGGGTTATTTTGAAATTAAGCGGAGAAGCTCTGGCGGGAGAAAAAGGATACGGAATTGACCCTATTGTTGTGGATTCGGTTGCCAGACAGGTTAAAGAGACTGTGCGGCAGGGATTGCAAGTAGCCATTGTAGTGGGCGGCGGGAATATTTGGAGAGGACTTTCCGGCAGCGCGCGCGGAATGGACAGAGCTACCGCGGATTATATGGGTATGTTGGCTACGGTAATTAATTCTTTGGCTCTTCAGGATGCATTGGAGCAATGCGAAGTTGACACCCGGGTGCAGACGGCAATTGAAATGCGACAGATTGCCGAACCCTATATTCGTCGACGAGCCATTCGACATCTGGAAAAAGGGCGTGTGGTTATTTTTGCGGCTGGAACCGGTAATCCGTATTTTTCGACCGACACGACGGCAGCATTGCGTGCTGCTGAAGTGGAAGCGGATGTGATTTTGATGGCGAAGAAAAATGTTGATGGAGTATATGACAGCGATCCCCGGGTAAATCCGGATGCTGTTAAATTTGAAGAACTTAAATACCTTGAAGTTATTCAACGGGGATTAGGCGTCATGGATACTACTGCCACTTCTTTGTGTATGGATAATGATATTCCCATTATTGTGTTTGGCATTGATGAACCCGGCAATATTGTGAAAGCGGCGATGGGACATTCTATCGGTACAGTAGTAGGAGGGAATTGAACGTGCCAATTACAGCAGTATATGCATCACATGAAGACCGGATGAAAAAGGCGATTGAAGTTCTGCGGCGCGAGTACTCGTCCTTGCGTGCAGGGAGAGCTACAACGGGGCTTTTGGATAAAGTTTTCATCGAATATTATGGTGCACAGTCTCCGCTTAATCAAGTGGCAAATCTTTCGATTCCGGAACCCCGAACGATCGTGATACAACCTTGGGATAAAAAAACATTGCCTGCGATTGAAAAGGCAATTTTAAAATCAGATCTTGGGTTAACGCCCAATAATGATGGGATGGTTATTCGTTTGATTTTGCCGCAATTGACGCAGCAACGCCGTCAGGAATTGTCGAAAGTTGTGCATAAGGCGGCGGAAGACGCTCGGGTAGCAATCCGTAATTTGCGGCGGGATGCGAATGAAGCATTGAAAAAAATAGAAAAGGAAAAAACTGCGTCGGAAGATGAAGTAAAGAAAGCGCAGGAAGATATCCAAAAATTGACCGATAAGTATATCAAGGAAGCAGATCAGGTCATGGCAGTTAAAGAAAAAGAAATTATGGAAGTATGATAAAATCTGCGCCTGACGTATTGATGCTGCCAATTGCCGCAGCGGTTACAGTTTTGAAAGACGCCGGCATTTCAGCCCGTATTGTCAAAACCAACCCCTGTTCTAATAAGTTTACATTGATGAGTGATTGCCAATATGTACTGCGCCAACATTATTCTGGCGGCGTTTGTTCTTTGGTGGTTGCGGCAAAGATGGGAAAGGAGGTGCAGTGAAAATTGGCTTATAAAATTGGTGACACCTGTGTCTCTTGCGGCACTTGTGCTGCAACCTGTCCGGTTGGTGCGATCAAGGAAGGCACTCCTTACGTTATCCAAGAAGACGTATGTGTTGAGTGTGGAGCATGTGCGGCGGTTTGTCCGGTATCCGCAATTGAAGCTCCTTGATCGAAACCCCCTCTTAAGAGGGGGTTTCCCCTTACAGGGACTATTAAAGGAGAGATCTGCTTGAGCCCGAAATTTTGGCAACGCCGTACAAAGATAAAAGACACCCTCTCTTTTCCATTAGATCAAGACAAGATGCCACTACATGTCGCTATTATTATGGACGGCAATGGCCGTTGGGCGCAAAAACGTGGATTGCCACGTACTCTGGGCCATAAAGCGGGTGCTGAAGTGCTTCGATCCATATTAACGGAAGCATCGAATCTTGGGATTAAGTTTTTGACGGCTTATGCATTTTCTACAGAGAATTGGCGGCGTCCTCATGAGGAAGTCGATTTTCTGATGGATTTGTTTTCCAAGTATCTCGATAATGAAGTGGACTATTTGGTTGAAAAACAGGTGAAGCTTCGATTTATTGGCGCTACAGACCGATTAAGCCCTGAATTGCGCCGCAGAATGCAAGAAACGGAAACAAGGACGGCAAATGGAACGGGAATTACGCTGAATCTGGCAGTTGACTATGGTGGCCGGGCGGAAATTGTACAAGCCTCGCGCAA
>CAZSRN010000098.1:7567-7831 GCA_964609115.1 uncultured Veillonellaceae bacterium
CAGGAGCATCGGCTTCTGATTGAGGGCATAGATGAGAAAACTTTTGCAGATGCTCTTTTTACGCACGATCAACCAGACCCGGATCTTTTAATCCGACCGGGCGGAGATATGCGAATCAGCAATTTTCTTCTGTGGCAACTTGCTTATGCTGAATTTTGGATTACTGAGGTTCTGTGGCCGGATTTTACGCCCCATATTTTTCATCAGGCAATTTATGATTTTCAGCAACGTGATCGTCGTTTTGGCGGCATAAAGCCCCAAAAA
>CAZSRN010000099.1:0-7813 GCA_964609115.1 uncultured Veillonellaceae bacterium
TTATAGAGTTGATTTAAAAGAACCTCTGGGTTTGTGTCTCGGCGGACCTCCATCACAATGCGCATGCCCTTGCGGTCACTTTCATCCCGTAGGTCTGTTAAGCCTTCCACAATTTTATTTCGCACCAAGTCTGCAATATTTTCTATCAAGCGCGCCTTATTTACTTGATAAGGAATTTCTGTAACCAAAATTCGCTGTTTTCCATTGCTCATTCTTTCAACCCGTGCACACGCTCGCATGCGAACAGAGCCCCGTCCTGTTGCGTAAGCGGAACGAATACCCTCGCGTCCCATAATCAAAGCACCCGTGGGAAAATCCGGGCCTGGAATAGTTTTAATCAACTCGTCCAACGAAATATCCGGGTTATCAATCATCTGTACCAAGCCATCAACAACTTCGCCAAGATTATGCGGCGGAATGTTTGTCGCCATCCCGACTGCGATTCCGGTTGCGCCATTAATCAAAAGATTTGGGACTTTTGCGGGTAAAACTGACGGTTCCTTCAGTGACTCGTCATAGTTCGGCACAAAATCCACAGTTTCTTTCTCAATATCTTCCAGCATTTCCTCGGCAATCTTCGCCATTCTGACTTCGGTATACCTCATGGCAGCAGCAGAATCGCCATCTACAGAACCAAAGTTACCATGTCCATCAACCATCAAATATCGAGTAGAAAAATCCTGTGCCATACGCACTGTCGCATCATATACGGAAGAATCTCCATGAGGATGGTATTTACCTAAAACTTCACCAACGATACGAGCAGATTTTTTATACGGTTTGTTCGGCGTCATTCCCGCTTCATGCATTGCATATAAAATTCTACGATGAACAGGCTTCAGTCCATCTCTGACATCGGGTAATGCCCGACTGACGATAACGCTCATTGCATAATCTATATAAGACTTTTGCATTTCATCTTCGATACGAACTTGTTGAATTTTGCCGTGATTTATTTCCATGAATTCATCTCCTCGATGCCACTATGTCAAATATCCAGATTTCTTACAAGATGAGCATTATCTTCAATAAATTTCCGCCGTGGTTCCACTTTGTCGCCCATCAAAATAGAAAAAATTTCGTCGGCCGCCATCGCATCTTCCATAGAAACTCTCAACAGGGTCCTCTCATCCGGATTCATCGTTGTTTCCCATAACTGCTCAGGATTCATCTCGCCTAGGCCTTTATATCGCTGCAACGTAAGGTCGTTACGGCCAATTCTCTGCGCTAGTTGCTCCAATGCGGCATCATCATAAAGATACCAATGCTCTTTCCCTCTCTTAGCCAAATATAATGGAGGTTGAGCAATAAAGACTCTACCATTTTCAATTAATGGCTGCATATATCGATAAAAAAATGTCATTAACAGCGTTCGAATATGAGCACCATCCACATCAGCATCAGTCATAATGATGATTTTTCCATAGCGTGATTTTTCCAAATCAAAATCACTGCCAATTCCACTGCCAAAAGCGGTAATCATCGTTCGAATTTCCGCATTATTAAGGATTGTATCCAAGCGGGCTTTTTCAACATTTAAAATTTTACCGCGTAAAGGCAATATAGCTTGAAATTTACGATCCCGCCCTTGCTTGGCAGAGCCTCCTGCAGAATCACCTTCCACAAGATATATTTCTGTTTGCATAGGATCCCGAATAGAGCAATCCGCTAATTTTCCCGGAAGAGCGCTAATTTCAAGAGCGCTTTTCCTTCGAGTAAGTTCGCGCGCTTTTCTCGCAGCATCCCTTGCACGCGCCGCCAAAATTGTTTTTTCAATTACTTTTCGGGCCACAGCTGGATTTTCTTCAAAAAATTCACTGAGCTTTTCAAAAACTAATGTATCAACAATTCCCCTAACTTCACTATTTCCCAATTTTGATTTTGTTTGTCCTTCAAATTGGGGCTCTTGAATTTTTAAACTAATAACAGCGGTCAACCCTTCACGCGTATCATCTCCGCTAAGATTTTCATCCGCTTCTTTTAGCAAATTCATTTTTCGGGAATAGTCATTAATAGTTCGAGTCAAGGCGGATTTAAACCCACTTAAATGTGTTCCGCCTTCTTGTGTATTAATATTGTTGACAAAAGCAAACATATTTTCAATATAACTATCATTATATTGAATTGCTACCTCAACAACGGTAGTATCTTTCACTCCGCTGATATAAATTGGTTGCGGATGCAGCACATCTTTATTTTTATTTAAATGTTCAACAAATGAAATGATGCCTCCATCGTATTTATATTCTTTGCTTTCTCCGTTTCTCTCATCCGTCAGCGTAATGGTCAGGCCCTTATTCAAAAACGCCAATTCCCGTAATCGCTGTTTTAATGTATCAAAACTAAAAACAGTTTCCTCAAATATTTCTGCATCAGGCTTAAACCATACACGTGTTCCTGTTTCTTCAGTGTCTCCTAAAACTTGTAATTCCTTTGCTGTCTTTCCACGTTCAAATTCAATTTGATAAAGATGTCCTTCACGTTGAACCTGGACCTTCATACTTTCACTTAAGGCATTAACAACAGAAACGCCTACTCCATGCAATCCGCCTGAAACCTTGTACCCGGAACCACCAAATTTTCCTCCCGCATGGAGAATCGTTAACACGACCTCTACCGCCGGCTTACCTGTTTCATGCATACCTACCGGGATACCACGCCCATTATCCTTAACAGTGATCGAGTTATCCTGATGAATAACGACAGAAACCTTATCGCAATAACCGGCCAGTGCTTCATCAATACTATTATCTACTACTTCATATACTAAATGATGCAACCCTTTTGTCGACGTACTTCCAATATACATACCCGGACGTCGTCGAACCGCCTCTAGCCCTTCAAGTACTTGAATCTGCTCAGCGCCATAATTTCCATTGACGGTCGTATCTTTTTCATCTGCCACTCTATTTCATTCCTTCCGAAAACCCAAAATTTTTACTCCGTTTATATAACGTTTGAGGAGAAATGGGTGAAATATAAACTTTGTTATTATTAACAAATACCAGACTTTTTGCATTATTGGTTTCTATATTTGATATATCAATTAAAGCACCATTTTTTTTTACCTGTTTTAAAAATCTTTTATTGATTATATTTTTATCCTTTGCTCCTTTATAATTAATAATCGCAATGATTTCCTCTATCCGAATTAACTTATCCGATCCGATATGAAGATACATACAAACCTCCTACTCAAAAATAATGACTCCCATTAGTGTTTTCTATTTTTTAAGCTGTTTACTATTTTATCATCCCAAACTATTTTTCTGCCAGTCGTTGGCTCATCCAATAAATTACGCATATCCTCCGTTGCTTTTTCTTTTTCCTCTTCTACTACTGGAAAATAGCCTATTTTATATTTTATATCTTTCACAACTTTTCGTGCAAATTTTTGATTGATTTTTATAATTATATTTGTCTTTTTTATAAATAATTCCTGATTCCAAACAGAACTATCAACATTCACATATAATACTTCATTTTCTACTTTATAAGGACGTGAATGCTTTCCCGCAACTGTTCCAACAAATTCTTCCCAATATTTTTCTATCCAAGCTTTTTTATATTCATCGCAATAAGACAATTTATTAATTATTTTTTTAATAACATCTCGAATAATAGTCAAGTTAAAAAATCCTCTTTTGTAGGCTTATTTCTCCTGAATCTACAACATAATACGTTGGATTTAAATCTTTTAATTCATCCATTCTTTCTGTTCCTGTAATAAAGGTCTGTGCTTTTCCCTTTATTTCATGTATTAACATAACTCTTCTTTTTTCATCTAATTCACTCATAACATCATCTAAAAGCAAAATTGGATATTCACCCATAATTTGATACATTACTTCAATTTCCGCCAGTTTAAGCGATAAAACCGCTGTTCTTTGTTGTCCTTGCGATGCAAAATTTTTTCCTTCCAATGAATTAATCAAAAATATTAAATCATCTTTATGAGGCCCAAATTCTGTTGTTCCTCTGCGAATATCTTTATCTAATGATATTTTTAGACTTTCCGCATACCATTTTTTATAACTTTCTTCATTTTCCTGAGCTCGTCCAAAAACGAAATAATGGGCAGAAAAATCTTCCGCCCCGTTGGTAATTTTTTTATGAACTTTATTCGCAATGTCTGATAACTGTTGAATTGCTAATATTCTAAATTGAATTAATTTTTCTGCTAATTCAATTAAAACATCATCCCATGAAGCAATCAAGTTCCTTTTTGAAAAGCCTTCATTAATTTGTTTTAATAACTGATTTCTTTGATACAATGCCCGATTATATTGCAGTAACGCTTGATAATAAACAGGATTAGTTTGAGAAATCTCAAAATCAATAAAGCGACGCCGAATGGAAGGGCTTCCCTTAATTAACCACAAATCTTCCGGAAAGAACAAAACTGCATTTAAAAGGCCAACGACTGCTTTTTTCTTTACATTCTGCCCATTTAAAACATTTTCTCGAAGCTTTCCTCTTTTTAATCGGAAACTTACAGAGTGTTCCGCAACTCTATTTTGAAAATCAATTTTTGCCAAACTCTCGTTAAACCCAAATTTTATCATTTCGTCATCATCGCAAGAACGAAAAGATTTTCCTAATACGGCTAAAAAAATTGCTTCCAAAAAATTAGTTTTTCCTTGAGCATTGCAGCCAGAAAATACTTGCACACCATGATCAAAAGAAATAAGCAAGTCTTCATAATTTCTAAACTTTTTAACTTGAACTTGTGAAATATTCATTATCTATTTCTTTTCCTGACTCACTGTATACTCCTGTTCATTAATTGTTATACAATCTCCCAAATGAATTTTTTTTCGTTTTTCTTTAACGTTATTCCCATTAACCTGTATCTTTCCATCCTCAATCATAAAACGAGCCTGGCCACCTGTATCAGTCATCCCTATCCATTTCAACAGCTGATCTAAATGAATTGTATCCGTTTCAATAAAAATAGGTATCGGTTGTTTCATGATATTAATTTGTCCTAATTGGAGTGAGAATATATGTATAATCGATATCCTCTAAAATTTTTATCATTACTGGGCTTAGCGCAGATTTTAAATGAAATTTTACGGTTCCGGCACCTGCAATTCGAAGAACATCCAAGAGATATTTTGCATTAAAGGCAATTTCTACAGGTTCTCCTTCCGGAGAAGTATCCAGAACTTCCGTTGCACTCCCTGCATCAGGATTATTTCCGGAAAGTTCAATTGCCGTCTCAGTAAACTTTATTTTTATTATATTATATTCTCCATCCTTAGCGAGTAAAGACACTCGTTCAACTGCTTCAAACAATTTATTTGCTTCGACCAAACAAAAAGAGGAAAATTCATTCGGGATAACCTTTTTATAATCAGGAAACTGTCCCTCAATTACTCTAGACATCACGTAAATATTATCAAATGAAAAAGCAACTTGGTTTTTTAACCAAAACACATTAACATCCGTAGGAACATCAAAATTAATAATTTTAGTGATTTCATTCAGTAATTTACCAGGGATAATCATTTTTAAAGCATTATCGCAATTCTCAATAGAATGTTTTTTAAAAGCCAAGCGATGCGTATTCGTAGCGACCATAATAATTTCGTTTTCAACTACTTCAGTTAAAGCTCCTGTAAATAAAGGACGACTTTCGTCAGTAGAGCACGCAAAAACAGTTTTTCTTATTAAATCCTTTACAACATCATCTTTCAAGACAATACGATTGTTACTTTCAAATTTTTTGATTACAGGAAACTCATCTGCAGGAAAAGACAAAATCTTAAACTCTGTTCTTTCAGAAGCTATCGTAATCATATTACTCTGCGGAACTGAAAAGATTTCAATCGTTTTCCCAGCAATTTTTCTAATGATGTCCGGAAAGAACTTCCCTGACAATACAGCTTTTCCGGGCTCTAATATTTCAGCAGAAATCGCCATACTGATTCCAACTTCATAATCAGTTGCCTGAAGTTCCAGCATCCCGTTCGAAGCAGAAAGATAAATACCCGTCAGAATAGGTAATGTAGTCTTGTTAGCCGTTGCTTTTTGAACGATTTGCACCGCAGATAACAATTGATCTTTTTCGCAGCGTATTCTCATTTTTAATCCCCCTTAAGAAGTTCATATTCATAGTAAGGCCTGTTAATACTGTGGATAACCGTGAAACAATATAAAAATCAACCGCGGCCGGTAAATAGTATCGTGTGGATAAAGCAGCCGGTAAATAGTTTAGGTGTGGAAAATATTTAAAAACATATAGTTTAAAAAGAATATCTACAGGATATAAACAACTTTAAGAATTATTAATTTTCGCGCTTATTTCTAAAAGTAATGATGCAATTTTGCTGTCTTCTTGTCGTTCCCGGTTAACCTTTTCATAAGCATGAATTACTGTTGTATGATCACGGCCACCAAAAAATTCGCCAATTTTCGGTAATGACCAGTCTGTTAATTCTCTACAAAGAAACATGGCTAATTGGCGAGGAACGGTAACATTTCGGGTTCGTCTTTTAGATACAAGGTCATCCACTTTAATTCGAAAGTGCGATGCAACGATCTCTTGAATTTTTTGAGGTGTGATTTGGCTTGTTTTATCTTTTGGGAAAAGATCTTTCAATGATTCCATTGCCAATTCAATAGTAATAGGTTTTCGATTAAGAAAAGAAAAAGCATTAACTCTATTGAAAGCGCCTTCAAGTTCTCTGATATTATTATCAATTCTGGTAGAAATATAAACAATGACATCATTTGGCATTGTAATATTTTCGATCAAAGCTTTTTTTCTTAGGATTGCAATCCGAGTTTCAAGGTCTGGAGATTGAATATCTGTTGTAAGACCCCATTCAAAACGGGAACGTAGACGATCTTCTAGTGTTGGAATGTCCTTAGGCGGACGGTCACTTGAAATAATAATTTGCTTGTTTGCTTCATGAAGAGCATTAAAGGTATGAAAAAATTCTTCCTGAGTTTGCTCTTTTTTTGCTAAAAATTGAATGTCATCGATTAGGAGTACATCAATACTTCGGTATCGATTACGAAAACTTTCAGGATGTCCGCTCATGATGGCATTAATAAAATCGTTAGTAAACTTTTCACTTGAAATATAGAGAACTTTATTTTCTGGATGAATTTGCATAATCCGATGACCAATGGCATGCATCAAATGTGTTTTTCCAAGTCCTACTCCGCCATAAATAAAAAAAGGATTGTAGACTTTTGCAGGCATTTCAGCAACAGCTAAAGAAGCGGCGTGAGCAAATCTATTGGAATTACCAATGACGAATGAATCAAAAGTGTATTTCGGATTCAAAGGAGAAAAGTTTTCTTCCTGTCTTTGGTGAACAAGAGAATTTTGTGAAACGGAAGAAGCTGTAGAAAGCGGCGCTGAAGAAAAAGATGGAAGAGACGGCGTTTTTAACAATGAATCTTTATCGGAATCAAGGGCGACAGTTGATATTGCAACAATGACAGGTTGATTTAATACTTGTTCAAGCGTTTTTCGAATTACGGGAAAATACCGTGTTTCTACCCATTCTTTCACAATTTGGCGATTTGTTTCCAGTTCAAAAATTCCATCCGTATATGCTTTTGGCGACAGCACTTTTATCCAAGTCTCAAAACTTGGACGGATCATCTCTTTTTCAAGTAATAATAAAGTTTCCTGCCATATTGAGGGTGCGTCTTTTAAAGGCAATACATTCAAACCCTTCTTATAAAATTATCCACATATTTATCAACAGGTGTGTATAAGTGAAGAAAAGCTTGTAGTAATCATATCTTGTTAAGCGGAAGAAATTAATTACCGTGTATTATCATAGCAAATGAG
>CAZSRN010000100.1:0-7771 GCA_964609115.1 uncultured Veillonellaceae bacterium
CAAGACTGTGTTGTTTTCCGGAGCCAGCAATGGAGAGGGCGATGTCATGGCTGCGGTAAACACGGCGGTAACACTGGCTTATGCGGGGAAAAACGTGATTTTGGTGGATTGCGATATGAGGCGGCCGATTCTCCATGAAGTTTTTGGACTGAACATTTTTGGAGTCACTAATATAATCATTCAGGACAAGCCTGTAGACGCAATGCTGCAAAACACGGAATTTGATCGCCTGAAAGTGATAACAGCAGGGTCTGTTCCCGCTCGACCGGTCGATTTATTGTCCAATGAGAAGATGAACAGGTTGCTGGAACAGCTGAAAGAGTTGGCAGACTATGTATTTGTGATTTCGACGCCGTTAATTGTTGATTCCAGAACTGTTATTTCAGATGCGTGCATTTTGGCGTCAAAAGTAGATGGAGTCGTTTTGGTTATTGATAGCGGAAGTGTCAGGACGAAGACAGCGAAGAAAGCGGTTGAGTTGCTTAACGGCGCCCGCGCCAATCTATTGGGCATGGTTTTGAATGACGTAAAAGCGGAAGAAGAATTTGTTTACCATGTTTCTGCCGTTTAATTGATGGAAAACTCATATATAATCCAACAAATGGGAGATGTATCTGATGCATAAAAACATCAATAAGATTGGATTGATTTCCATCGATGTACTGGGGATGATCCTGGCCCCTTTTATCGCGTTGTTCCTTCGATTGGACGGAGCGATCGAACAACGCTATGTTGACACTGTTGTGTACTATTTGCCCGCGATTGTCGCAATTCAGTTCGGTGCATTTCAAATGTTTCACATGTATCGGCGAATGTGGAAATATGCTGGGATTTATGACCTGGCTGCTATTGTTGGGGCTTCCGTATCAGGGTCTTCCGCATTGTTCCTGCTTGCATTGGGCAATGGAGTCGTATTACCCAGGACTATCTATGTGCTGAACTGTATTCTGACCATTCTAATGGTGGGCGGGACGCGTTTGAGTATACGAATATACGCAAACCGGTGCAAAAATGATCAGGGGGCGCCGGCAAATCTTTTGATTGTTGGAGCGGGTGATATAGGCGCTGGAATTGCCAAGGAAATCCGCGGACATTATGGATCGGGGAAAAACATTGTTGGATTTATTGATGATGACCCGGCAAAAATTGGCCGGATTTTAAATGGTATCAAGGTTTTGGGCGGAAGATACGACATCGCGAAGGTTGTGGGGCAGTATAAGGTTCAAGAAATTATCATTGCCATTCCTTCGGTAAGAAGTCTGCTGGTTCGTGAAATCGTGACGGCTTGCAGAAATACCAAATGCGACATAAAAATTGTCCCAGCTTTTCATGAAGTAATTGACGGGCGGGTAACGATGCGACAGTTGCGTGATGTAAAGCTGGAAGACTTGTTAATGAGGGAACCGGTAAAATTGGATACGGGTCTTGCGCAAATGCACCTGAACCAGAAAAGAGTTTTGGTGACAGGTGCGGGAGGGTCAATCGGTTCGGAAATTTGTCGACAGATTGCCAGGTTGTCACCCGGGAAACTTTATTTACTGGGTAAGAGTGAGAATAACATCTTTGAAATCGAAAGAGAGTTATTGCATAGGTATCCTCACTTGGAAATTGAGCCAATCATCGCGGATGTTCGGGATGAAAAAAGAATACGAAGTATCTTTTTGGAGCGAAAGCCTCAAATTGTATTCCATGCGGCGGCTCATAAGCATGTACCGTTAATGGAAAGTCAGCCGGTTGAAGCCGTACAGAATAATATTTTTGGCACGATGACTGTGGCAAAAGCTGCAATTGCCGTTGACGCTGAAGCTTTTGTCATGATATCCACCGATAAGGCGATCAACCCTTCCAGTGTTATGGGCGTCACCAAGCGAGTGGCGGAAATGATCATTTGTTGCATGAATGGAAAAGGGGTTACGAAATTTTCCGCAGTACGCTTTGGGAATGTTCTTGGCAGCAGGGGCAGTGTAGTTCAATTGTTCCGCAAACAAATCGCCGGGGGCGAAGCGATTACCATTACGCACCCTGACATGTGCCGTTATTTTATGACGATTCCGGAAGCCTCTCAACTTGTTCTCCAGGCAGGTGCAATGGCGCAGGGCGGTGAGGTGTTTGTTCTGGATATGGGAAGCCCGGTTAAAATTGTTGATTTAGCCTGTAAGTTGATCGAACTATCCGGGCTAAAGCCGCATAAAGACATTCAGATTGAATTTACAGGTCTTCGTCCGGGGGAAAAGCTGTTTGAAGAAATCCTGTCAGCGGAAGAAGGGAGCACGGCGACCCATCATGAGAAGATTTATGTGGCTAATCTTCGAAAAGTGGATGAGGAAAAGCTGTATGAAACCCTAAATGTTTTAAAACCGTTGGAAGAAGCTGACAAAATAATCAATGTTCTGGCGAAATTGGTTCCCACATATCAAGGCTCCAGAGTTCGGCGATTGCGAGTCGTCGAAGGAAAGGAAAACCTTGCCAATATGGAGGGGAATCTCATTATTGAGGAAACAAATTGAATAATCCGGGCGATAAAGCCGAAGTAAAAGGTCGAATGATTCGGGGTATAAAATGGACGGCATTGCAGTCTGTTGTTGTAGCTGCCGGTAATTTCGCCACAGCGGTGTTGGCTGCACGTTTGCTTGGAGTGGACGATTTTGGCGCTTTTTCCATCATCAGAATCACTGGGTTTATGATGGCGACAATGGCCGGCGCCGGGTTGGGAGTGACGGCAACCAAGTATATTGCGGAGATGCGTGAAATAGATAAGCCAAGGTTAAGCAGGATTCTCGGATTATGTTCAATGGTTGCCGGTTGCACAAGTCTGGTTTTTTCAAGCGTCATTCTGTTTTTCGCCTCCCAGGTCGCCACGGTATATTTGAAAGCTCCTCATATCGTTGAACAATTACGCATTGCTGCATTATACATTTTCTTTGTGACGTTGAATGGTTATCAAATTGGCGCATTAGCAGGATTTGAAGCTTTTTCCGTTCAGGCGAAAATCAATTTGGTTCAAGCGGTCGTGTCTTTGATGCTCACATTCGTTTTGACATGGTTTTGGGGGTTATCCGGCGCTTCGGCGGCATTAGGATTGGCGGCATTGTTTAATTGGGGCCTCCATCAGCAGGCAATTCAAAAAGAAGTGAGACGCAACGGGATAAGAACAAGTTATTCAGGATTGTGGCAGGAAAAAAATATATTGTTGAATTTCACATTTCCGGCAGCCTTGTCAAGCATTATTGGCGCAACAACGGTATGGTGCTGCAATGCCTTTCTTACGCGACAACCCGACGGGTTGAGCCAAATGGCGATATTTTCAGCCGCCAATAACTTCCGGTCATTCATCTTATTTGTACCAGGGTTGGTATCGCATGTAGCATCACCGATTTTGTGCAATTTAAAAGGTGAGAAAAAGCAATCCAGTTATTCCAGATTGTTTTGGATCAATATCTTGATATCGGCAGCCGCTTCTATTGCAGTTGCAGGCATCTTGGTTATGGTAGCACCCTATGTGCTGAGATTGTTCGGTCGGGGTTTCGTGGGGGGCGGCGCTGTTGCAATGGCCATTGTTGTCATGACCGTTATCGAGGTAATGGCTAACGCTTTTTATCGATCGCTTTTTGCTCATGGAAAGTTATGGTGGCAAGTACGGATCATGGTAGGTTGGAGTTTAGTGCTGGGAATTGTTTCGTTTACAACAATAGGAAGTTATGGCGCCATCGGTTTGGCTTATGCATATTTGGCGGCGCATTCCGTTTCATTAACCTTATATGCATTCGCAACATATAAAATCCAAAAGGAAGTTTCCAAGACTGTTGGGAAAGGGGAAGGTTTGTGTGTATACCGTTGATTCTACCCAAACACCTTTTTTTAGCATCGTCATACCTGTTTATAATCGCGAAAAAGAAATTGTGCGGGCGTTAAAAAGTTGCCTCGCTCAATCGTTCAAAAATATTGAGGTTGTCGTTGTGGATGATGCTTCGGAAGACCAAACGCGAGAAGCGGTTTTGTCATCAGATGATCAGCGGGTTGTTTTAATTACGCATGAAAAAAATTGCGGTGTTTGCCCCGCACGAAATACGGGAATCAATCACAGTCACGGGGAATGGGTTCTGTTTTTGGATAGCGATGATGAGTTGTTGCCCGGAGCGATACAAAAAATATATGAAAAAGCGGTTGCTTGTTCTGAACATGTGGATCGATTAGGGTTTATATATTTACGGGATGACGGTCGCTTTTCGCCTCAACCGTTTCCCGCGGGTTGTGTGTTGGACTATGAATCTTATGTTTCATGGAGCGCTATAGTAAGTCCCAATGATTTTTTTCAATGCACCAGACGACGTGTTTTTGAAAAAGTAAGGTTTGCGAATAGTCGAGCCTATGAGATCACCTATCTGCTTGATTTTGCGAAAGAATATCGAACCCAGATGATTCCTGAGATTGTTGCAGTGGTTCATACCGACAGCAGCAATCGTGACACCAATATTACCGACAGGGAACTGATTCAGGCATTTATCCGCGATGCCCGGGATGAAGCGGAAGCCATGGAGTGGGTTTTGTCGGAACATGGCGCGGTATTGCAAAAACAGGCTCCCAAACGTCATAGAATGTATAAAAAAGCGCAGGTTCTCTTTAACTTTCTGGGAGGTTCCAGAGTAAAAGGAAGTCGACTGGCGTTTGAATATTTAAGAGCGTTTCCGGGATGTCTGGAAGGATGGATCATTTGGTTGGCAGGTCTTTGCGGTCCATATACATTGGCGCAGGTAAAGGTATGGAAACTAAGAGGATTTTCAATAAGACAGCAAAAAACGGCAAAGGCGTGATGAATGTGGATGCAATCAATTCTGCAAAAGGAACGCCAATGCAACCAAAAAAATATTTCGGAATAGTTAGAGTCTTGCTGACAATCACTGCCGCTACAATGATTGGAGTGTTGTCGACACCGGCCATGTATGAAAAACCGCCTGGTTATCGTGTTCCGATATTTGCGGTGTTGATTGGAGTATTGCTGATTCTGTCCGGAGGGCAAATAGGAAAATTTTCCAAACAAAGACTTTGGATGATGTTCTGGTGGGGTGGCTTCGGCTCCATAGCCTTTGTGTCCGGACTGCAAAATCATGAAGATATGATTGCGGCGCTGTGGCTGTATTTGGGTGTTCCCTATTTGATTTTCTGTGTTTTTCCTCAAGCCGCCGGAATCTATGGGAAAGAAATATCCGCAGTAGCTGTAGTTTTGGCGCATTTGCCCTATATCATCATATCGCTGATTCAACATCCTTTGTCCAGCCCATATGTAGGCGTTCTTACCAACCCGAATCTTTTTGGAATGATGGTTGCAACAATGTCGGCAGGGATTCTAGCGTTGTTGCGCGGAGCTATCTTTCACTCGCATAAAAGTATTTTGCATTGGGTTTGGAGTTTAACTTTGGGGTTGGCAGTTGCGGCGGCTTTTATATTGATTATAAAATCCAGCTCTCGAACGAGTCTGATTACTTTTGCGTTTTCTTGTTTGATATTTTTTTGGTCGCTGTTTTTCGAAGCACGAAAGAATCGTTTTTGGATTGTACTATCGCTGCTTATTGTCATAGGCACGACTTCATACTTTGCCGTATCTGTTTTCAGCGGGGAGGCCGAGGGACGATATTTTCGCGGAATCGTAACCAAAATGCAAACAAAGCTGGAGTCGCAAGATCCCATGGCAGGGCGTTTCGAAATTTGGAAGTCTGTTTTGGCTGACGTGCAGCCCTTCGGTTACGGCACCATTGGTTTCCCGGCTCATTATGGGGCTAATGCGCACAATACTTATATTATGATTCTCGGCGCCATGGGGCCGGCAGCATTGGTTTTTATACTCTCCATTCATGGGATGGCAACTTATCTCGCATTAAAAATGGTATTTCAAAATATCAGAAGAGACGGCTACGCTTTAGCACCGCTTTTGATTATTGCCAATTATATTGTTCTTGGGTTTGCGGAGCTTGTTTTCGGCATTTTGGGAAATGGAATCAACCTGTCTTTTTTACTGGCGACCGGCATCTTGCTTAATGAGAATTGGGCGGAAGAAAAATCAATGCAAAACGAAGGAAACAATCGGTTAATTCCATCAAAATTGGAAGGTGAAACTGGATGAAGATATTGTTTGCACATGACCACAAGTTTTGTCGGGATAACGATGGAAGATATTATTCAACCGGACAATTTCCCTACCGTCTTTGGCAACGCTATCTAAAGATATTTGACGAGATTGTTGTGGCAGGTAGAGTTCAGAGCATGGTTGCGGAAGAAAAAAGCGGGAAACTCGACTTGTCCAGCGGTCCTAATGTAAGTTTTGTTGAGATTCCAAACATCAGCGGCCCCATAGCCATGATTGTAAGACACCGGGAGGCGGAAGAAAAAATGCGTTCGGCATTACTGGAGTGTGATGCTCTCATTGCACGAGGCAGCGTGATTGGACAATTGGCTGTTAACGTGGCCAAAAAAATGGGAAAACCATGGATTCTGGAAATCGTTAGCTGCCCGTTCGATGCGCTGTGGAACTACGGAACCTGGCAGGGAAAGATTTACGCACCGTATGCGGCATATCGAACAAGACAAATGGCTAAGAACGCTCCATATGTTCTATATGTGACAAAACAATTTCTTCAGGGCCGTTATCCTTGTCGAGGACGATCTATCGGGTGTTCCAACGTTCAATTGAATAAAAGTGATGCAAGCGTAATGGAAAAAAGACTGGAAAGGATTAATAACGATAAACCTCTGTTTTCTATCGGCTTGATTGGATCTCTATCTCATGCCTACAAAGGAATTGATGTTGCACTGGATGCATTGGGCCAAATCAAGGATCAGCTGCCTCCTTTTGAATTCCGGATTTTAGGCGCAGGCAATCCTGATAAATGGAAGAGACTGGCCGCCCAGAAAGGATTAACCGGGCAAACTGTTTTTTGTGGAACAGTGGCAAATGGGGCGGCGGTAAATCAGTGGCTGGATGAAATTGATCTATACATTCAACCCAGTTTTCAGGAAGGGTTGCCAAGAGCCTTGGTGGAGGCAATGAATCGCGGATGTCCGGCGTTGGGATCCAGTGCTGGAGGAATTCCTGAGTTGTTGGATACCGGTTGCATTCATCGCGCAGGGGACAGCAAAACGTTGGCTGTAACGTTGCAACAAGCGATTATTGATAAAGAATGGCAAATTCGACAGGCTAAGCGAAACTTTAAAGAAGCTGCACAGTACGACAAAGCAGAACTGGATCCAATGCGGTGGAATTTTTGGGCTGAGTTTGTTCGGGATTGTAAAAAGCAACAAATGGGGGGCATTTGTTGTGAAGTTGAATTACCAACAGGAATATAACACGATAAGAATTCATCAATCAGTGTCATGGAAGGTAATCGCATGAAATTGATGTTTGCTCATGATTACAAATACTATCGCGACAGGGATGGAAATTGCTATTCTGATGGCCAATTCCCCTATCAAACCTGGCAGCGTTATCTTGCGGTTTTCGATGAAATAATAGTTGCGGGCCGTGTTCGAAGCACTTTTCCGGCAGGGCAGCTCAATAAGTTGGGTCTGTCAAGCGGGCCGAAGGTCAGGTTTATAGAAATACCCAACATTAGTACTCCGATCGCAATGTTGCGTGGAAGATACGAAGCCGCCCATATAATCAAAAATGGTTCGATTTTAAGAATACCCCAGTTTTTGACCAGATCCGCATTGGATAAAAACTTGAATGCAAGTCCCAGCTCCAGAAATCCCATGACGACCTTCACCGTATTGAGCCAGG
>CAZSRN010000101.1:0-7769 GCA_964609115.1 uncultured Veillonellaceae bacterium
GAATTCCCGATTGTTGGACGGCATGCCGAAAAATGCCCGGGGAATCTGGGTGTGAGAGTAGTTCAACACCAATTCTTTTAAATCCAACCGATTGTCCATGCTGTGACTTCGTTTCATCGCCCGGACCAACCGTTCGTTTCCCGGCCGGTTTGCATACAATACTTCGCCATCCGGCGCTACCTGATAAATGACCAACGGAACCTTGTCCAGAATCGCTTCCCGTTCATTGATTTTCGTTTCCAGCAACAGCGCCTGTTCCAGGGACTGTTTCAGGGACAGCAGCAATGCCATCAATGTATCCATGGACAATTGACGCCCATCCACGCCTTCCATCACGACCATGGACAGCAGATACCGAATCTCCCCGTTTACCAGGACAGGCGCCGTCGCAGCGTCAGAGTCATGGCAGTCCTCAATCCAGATTTCCGGACCAAACAAAATAAACGGAGTTCGGTGAGCCAGCGCAATACTGACGCTTGAAGCGCCAATATCTTTTTCACTCAGGCGTGCGCCTTCCAGTTCACCCGGATTCCGTTGGTAAAACGACATCGTATAACTCTTCAGCACATAGGAGTCACGGTCCAGCAACAGCAAGCTGATATTATTGTGGCTGAGAAATTCGCGCAACGTATCATAAAACCCATCCAGATGACGAATCGCAGTCCGTGCGCCGGCCATGCGTTCTCCCCGTTCCGCCTCCGTCAACCGCACAAACGGCCCAAAGTTCTTCGCGGGAACTCCCGCAGCACGGCTCTTTTGCCACGCTTCGGCCACCCACGGATGTACATTGGGATCCAGTATTCCCTGAGAAATAAACTTCTGATAATATGTGCGTAATTTTTCCCGGGTTCGCTGTTCGCGGATCATCGTGCACCCCCTGCTCTTGTATTATTTTATAAAATATTTTCAAAAAACATCAATATGTAGAAGGAATATTTATTATTTCATAGAATTAAATTTATGAATTATCATAACGGAGGTGTCTCATGGTTGTTGCTGGAGTAAAAGTAATTGCCGATCCGGTCTTGACGCAGGAAGAAATCATCCAATTTGTCACCGAAGAAAAACGCTTGTGGGAAAGCCGGAATAAAATGTTGGGAACGTTGGAGCTCGGCCTTGATGGAGAAGAAATCATCCTGACCGCCACGGAAAAATCTCCGATTCGCCGCATCCGCCGTATCACCGGTTATCTCAGCTCAATCGACAATTTTAACGATGCCAAAGTCGCCGAATGCACCGAGCGAACCCGGCATACCCTTCAATAACAACAACGCGGCTCCTCTTGTCGGTTCAGCGAATCACCAGGTGATTGTTTTTGAGCAAGTCAATTTCCTCTCCTGCTTCCACCCGTTTGCCTGCGGCATCCAAAAAAACGCGAACAACCGGGCGGGCGGGGAATCCTTTATTTTGCGCCACTACCACGGCAGCGCTCCCATCACTGAGATGAACGGTGGTACCGGTCTGGCACAGGGGAATGTGACTGACAAAGCCTTTCACCAGCTCGCGATCGAACCAGTCTTCCGCTTTTACGTTCAATAGTTCCATCGCATTCTGAATATTCATCTGACGCGAAAACGGATGACCGCCGGTCAGTTCCTCAAAGCAGTCGACCAGCCCCACAATACGGGAAAATTCGTGAATATCGCCCTTCATCAACCGATGCGGGTATCCCGATCCGTCCGACCGTTCATGGTGACACAACACCACCCCGCGGGAAAGCGGCGAGATTTCCCAATTTTCTTTTACGCGGTGATATCCGATCACTACATGTTGTTCATACAACAGCTTTTCTTCCACAGAAAAGCTGTTTTTTTTCATCAGCAACGACTGCGGCATACCGGCAACGCCGATGTCGTGCAGCAATGCGCCCATCCCCAGTTTCTTCATCCGGTCGGCGTCATATCCGAGATTGCTGCCCATCAATAGGGAGAGAAAAGCGACATTGACCGAATGCCCCAGAAAATCGCCGCCATTGCATCGCATCTCATAGACATTGACCAGAATTTCCCGGTTGGCCAGCGTTTCCTCGATCAACTCCTGAACCAGCTGTTTCACAAGCAAAAAATCCGGATGTTCATCCAGTTCACATTTTTCATATACCTGATCCAAGGCCTGTTCTGCGGTCAGCCGAATTTCTTCCGAAACCGTAACCGGGATTTCAATATCCGCCGCAACTGTGTCTTCCACATAAACATAATTGATCCCGAGCTTCAGGAGGCGACCGGCATACTGCCGCAGCCCAGCCGCGCCGGAACTCAACAAAACCCTTCCTGTATCAGGGTTGATGATTTCCCGGGCCAGCACCATTTCCTCCGTGAGTTCGTCTACTGCTACAATACGCATTCAACCCGCTCCTCCGATCCATAGACCGGCCGCCTGCCCTGCGAACAATTCAGTATTCAAAACATATTACACTAAATTCGACAGTCGCATTTTTTTACCTGCCTGAACCCTGCATATCCAATTTATTGTATACCAGACCGGGGTTAAAAGAAAAGCGGCCTTCCTTACCACAGGAAAAACGGCGGAAGAATCAGCAGCAAGTATACCGCTGTGGATAGAACAAACGCGCCCACGGACAAATGGAGATTCAAGCCAAAGAGTTTCATGGCGATTACCGCATTAATTGCTGTCGGTTGCGCCGCCAGCAGAATCAGCGTACGAAAAGCGACAACATCCTGAACTAAAAACCCGGCCGCGAAAAACGTAATAGCCGGTGTAATCACGCATTTGATCAGGGTAATATCCACCGCATCCCGCCAATAGTGACGAACTTCGCCAAAGTCCATGGAATACCCTACCGGGACCAACAGCGTCCAGGCTGAAAAATGGACCATCCAGTCAAACACCGGCAAAAATTCATTGGGGCGGGGAATGGCCAGCCAGTTCAGCAGTACCCCGGCAATCATCCCCACCAGCGGCATCTGGTTGCGGTTGAACAAAATCTGTTTCAGATCAATTTTCAGGCCGCTGCCGTGATCGTACAGATTGCGGTAGTGTTGGGCCAACGGATACGCAAATCCAAACATGAGCAAGCTGTTGAACAGCAATGTCATTTGCGTATACGCATAGCCGGTTTCCCCAAACAGAATATATGCGGACAAGGCCCCCAGAGTGACATGATTCGACAAAAAGCCGGAAAGGGTGTAACTACCATAATCCAAACTGCTTTTGTACCGTCGGCGGCCCCACAGCAACGCCAGTCCGCCGGGCAAAAGGTGAAGCCACACGCCGAATGCCGGCAGCCATACCAAGTCAAACACCGGAACCAATCCCCAGATACTGAACGCGGTAAGCGCCGGAAACAGCAGGATGATGCTGATCGAAATCATCCCGTTGAAAAACCGCTCGAACTTCCAGTCGAATCGGCGCAATCCATAGCCGACGATCAGCGGTAAAATCATATCGATAAATAAAGTGGTAAACTTCGCCGCGATATCCATGAGAAAAATCAGCCCTCCGCTCCAGTTCCGGTTTTATGTTTATTATACATGCCGGAGAATAAAATGCGAAAGTCGGCAATAGCAACAAAAGGAACAGGACCCTGCACTTTTTGCGCAGGGTCCTGTTCCTTCCGGTTCAGTTGTCCAAATTGAAAATTTTGCCGGGATTGAGGATTCCCTTGGGATCAAGCGCTCTTTTGATATCCTTCATCATCGCCAGTTCCACCGGGTCCGTATATTCCTCCATCAGATCGCGGCGCTTATAGCCGATGCCGTGCTCGCCCGACAGTTTGCCGCCCAGCGCGTACACCGCCGTATAGAGTTCGTGTTGATACAATTGGAGTTTTGCGTCCCATTCTTTCTCGGGCAGATCGCACTTGAGAATGTTGAGGTGAATGTTGCCGTCTCCCGCATGGCTCGCCGTACGGGCAATGAGATTATATTTTTCGCTAAGTTCGCTGATGGTGTCCATGATGTCGGGAATACGATCGTACGGGACCACAATGTCTTCCTTGCATACGATGAGGCTTTCATGCCGCACCGCCTCGGCGAAGGCCTTGCGGGCCCGCCAGATTTTCGCCGGATCGGCAACCAGCACTTCCATGGCGCCATTGGCGACGCACAGTTCATCCAGTTCAATGCTCTTGTTGTCGAGGTCGTCTTCGTTTTCGGCCTCGACCTGGATGATGACATAGTGTCCGTCCTCCATGCGCGGCAGTTTTTCGTTGAGGAAACGGCCGATGCTCTGAATGGTGATGTTGTCCATAAATTCGACACAGGTCGGCAGCACGCCCGCCTTGATCACCTTGGGAACGATGGCGATGGCGGACTTGACGGACGGAAACACCGCCAGCAGATCGACCACATGCTGCGGCAAGGGCATAAGTTTCAGCGTGATCTCGGTAATGATGCCGAGGGTTCCCTCGGAGCCCATAATGAGCTGCTCCAGAGAATAGCCGGTCGTGTTTTTCTGCAACCTGCCCCCAAGCCGCGTGATGTCCCCTTTAGGTGTAACAACCTGAATGCCGTACACCTGATGGCGGGTAGTACCGTACTTGACGGCTTTGTTGCCTCCCGCATTGGTGGCGACGTTGCCGCCGATGAAGCAGCTGTCGCCGCTGCAGGGGTCTCCGGCATAGAAGAGTCCTGCGGCCTTAGCTGCTTTCTGGACATCTTCGGTGCGCACGCCCGGCTCTACCACCATATACAGGCTGTCCGTATTCACTTCAAGAATCCGATCCATTTTTTCCAGACTGAGCACGATGCCCCTGTAGATGGGAACCGCGCCACAGGCCAAACCGGTGCCTGCGCCCCGGGGTACGACGGGAAGAGTTTCTTCATTGGCCAGTTTCATTACGTCGGCCACTTGTTCAGCCGTCAGCGCAAAGACAACGACTTCGGGCATTTTGTGGTAACGGGTATCGGTCACTTCATCATGGGCATAGGGCTCCATCTTTTCAAGATCCACCGTCACATTGGCATCACCGACGATAGCTTTGAGTTTTTCGACGATGGCTGGGGTCACCGGATTATACTTTTGCATTTGTCAGGCTCCTTTCCAGAATCAGAGTACGCCAATCCATTTCCAATAGGTAAAGACCACCACGCTGAAAAATGCAGCAGCCAAAAGGCTGCACCATGCGCCGGTCTTCATGAGTTCACTTGCTTTAACCTGATTGGTGCCGTTAATAACCGCATTCGGCATGTTGGATACCGGCAACAGATATTGATGCTGCATATTCATACCGAGAACCAGGGCGAAAACCGCCGGATTAGCGCCGATTGCCGCCGCATGGGCGATCACGATCGGAGTAAGCGCTGTTGTTTTCGGTCCGCCGCCGGTAAAGAATACTTGAAGGGCGGTCACAATCCAGATTAATAAAACGATCTGCACCGAATGATCCATGGCCGCAATCGGTTTCAGCATGGTCCCCGCCAGCCATTTTGCTGCGCCGGAGGTTGCCAGCGCGCCTCCCATGGAAAGACCTGCGCCATACAGTACGAAAATACTCCAGGGCACTTTGGTCTGCGCTTCCTTCCAGGTCATGACGCCGATACCGGGCCAGAGCAACATAATAATGGAAAACAGCCCTACAACGGCCACAGGAATCTTGTGCATGGAATCGGTGGCCCATAGAGCCAGGGTAAGCGAAAATATGATCAGGGTATAGACTTCAATCTTTTTAATGGCTCCCAGTTTTTCAAGTTCAGTTTTCACATACTCCCCGCCCTGACCCAGCTCCGCCATTTCCGGCGGCCATAAAAAACGAATCAGCACCACCATAAGAATGGACAGCGCAAAGGCCGGCGGTGCGCCGATTCGGAACCACTCGGCCCAAGAAACGGTTTTTCCGGTAGCTGCCGTAATCAGACCGACCGAAATGGGATTTCCCACATGGGCGGTCAGTACGCCGATGCTCATGGCGGTTCCGCTCATGGCAATAATAAAGAGCAGCGCCTTCACGATGTTGCTCTGGCCTTCCTTGGCATTGAATGCCTGCCCGATGCCCAGCACGATGGGCAGCATCAACAGTGTTCGGGCTGTGATCGACGGAACCAGAAACGTCATTACCAGCATAACCAGTGCAATGGCCCAATAAATTTTGTTGGCATTGCCGCCGGCCAAATTCACCAAATACAATGCAATACGCTTGGACAGGCCGGATTTTTCCATGGCTCCGGCCATAATGAAACCGATAACGATAAGCCACAACGAGTTATTGGCATAACCGGATAGCGCCCCCGCCAAACTCGTTGCCTTCAGCACAGCCAACAGAAATACAATAATAAGACCGCTTAATGCATCTTCAAGAGCTTGAGTCACCCAGACGCAAATGGCGAAAGCCGCCACCGCCAGTGTCATTTTGGCCGCCGGCGGCAATCCGGGCACAGCCGGCATACCGTAGGCGATCAGTAGCATGGCTGCGATTCCTCCCCAAAGGCCCAGAGTTTTTTTCATCTTCTTTTACCCCCCTTTTTTCTATTGAAAAGTCTGCAATTTACTCAATATTACATAAATTATCGCCCAGCGCCAAGAGGGTTGACCCGAACGACAAAAAATGACGCCCAAACCGCTTTGCAGCGGCACGAACGTCATTCCTATTTATCCGTTTCTCATTCCACCCAGCTGACGACCATGCGGGCAATGGAAATGCATGAAGTAAGTCCCGGTGATTCCATGCCGACCAGATTGATAAATCCCGGTAATCCGTTATCCGCTTCATGGCGGATGACAAAATCCTTGACCGGATCGGTAGGCGACTGGATTTTCGGCCGAACCCCCGCCATGTCTGCCGCAATGTCTTCCCGCGTTATAAACGGCAAATAACTGTGGGCGGCGGTGAAAAACTCATCGCCGTGATCCGGGTTGACATCATAATTGACATCATTCACATAAAATGCACTGGGGCCGAGTCGCGCCCGGCCGTCCAAGCTTTTGGTCACATGGATGCCAAGCCCTTTCAAGGCTTTTAACGGGGGTGGATACACCAGATGATTCAACAGCTTGGATTTTGATGCGGAAATCGAAAAATATTCCCCTTTGACCCAGTAGATTTTCCACCCGGCTTGTTCCGGATTCAACCCGAGCCAGGCGCCGATATTGTCTCCCCATAACCCGGCGCAATTGATCAGCCAGCGGCACGCCAACCAGTCTTCACACCCATCCGGGCCCTTAAAAGTCACTTCATATTCGCCGGTTCCGCTATTTCGTTCCACCGCCGTGACTTCGTTCCGGTAAACGATACAATTTTCCGCACCGGATTCCACGATTTGTTCAAATTTAGCCATCAGCTTGTGACTGTCGATGATGCCCGTCGACGGGGAATGAATGGCAGCCACGGCTTTAATATGCGGCTCCAGCTTCATCACATCGTTTTTATCCAGCTCTTTTAAATCGGTTACTCCGTTGAGCTCCCCTTGCCGAGCAATTGTTTCAATAGCTGGAATTTCCGATTCTTCGCGGGCAATGATCAGTTTGCCGATTCTTTGATGCGGGATGGCATATTTTTCGCAGAATTCATAGAGCAAGGGCCGCCCTTCCACACAAAGACGCGCTTTGAGCGAATCCGTGGGATAGTACATGCCGCCATGAACGACTTCGCTGTTCCGGCTCGAAGTATGCCAGCCGAATTGTTGTTCCTTATCCATCACAACAACGCTCGCCTGCGGCTTTTGTTTTGTCAGTTCGGCAGCGACCGCCAAGCCGATCACTCCCGCTCCGACTACAATAACATCTACTTTGTCCATAAAAACCACTCCTTTAGCAAAAGAAACAGAGAGCCGAAAGAATCGGCTCCCTGTATGTTTGTGAAAAGTCCGTTATGC
>CAZSRN010000102.1:0-7583 GCA_964609115.1 uncultured Veillonellaceae bacterium
GTAATGTTTTTGTTGGCTGACCAACCGTTAGTCACGCCGTCTCTTATCAATACTCTTATTGACGTCTATCATCATTCCTGTCGCAGCATCATTTGTTCCCAATATGCAGAACAGAACTGCACTCCTGTTCTGTTCGACTGGAATAGATGGAAAAAAGCCCTGACCACCTTGTCGGGTGATCAAGGCGCCCGAAAAATTATTGCCGCTCATCCTGACTGTGTTCATTCCGTGCCGGTAATTTCAGGCGAACTTCTTTGGGATGTCGATACCGAAGAAGACTATCGCCGGATATGCGATGCATTTTACCGACGCCGTCAATTACCATAATTGCTGCTGTACTTCGTATTGGACAAAGGCAATTGTGTCCGAAAAATCCTGTCAAATTGATAATACGCTCCGGCAACCGCCGGCGCGGTAGGAATCGTAGCGATTTCACCAATCCCTTTGGCGCCGTATGCAAGCGCCGAGGGATTTTTTTCGATCAACTGAATCGTTATCTCCGGCATATCCGTGGACCTAAACAGTCCCAACGTACCAAATTTTGCGGTCGGCACACCTCGTTTCAGGGGAAAGTCTTCTTGCAATGCATATCCCAGCCCCATCGCAATCGCACCTTCAATCTGCCCTTCAATTGTTGTCGGATTGATAGCTCGTCCGACATCATGGGCCGCCACTACTTTTCTCAACCAACCTGACTCATTCAGGCAAACTACTTGTGTAGCATAACCAAATGCAACATGATTGACCGGATGAATTTTGTCAGAAGTCAAGGGATCTGTTTTTCCTGTATATTCACCGTGAAAATCACAGCCTTCCAGTTCTGCCATAGACTTTGTTTTTAATGCGTCCGCCAGAGCGATCGCCGCTTGCCGCATTGCTTCCCCTGTAAACAACGTTTGTCGCGAGGCTGTCGTTGTTCCCGCATTTGGAGTCACATCGGTATCCGGCGCATGCATGATCAGCAGCTCCGGACTTACCGGCGCCGTTTCACAGACAATTTGCCGCAGAATAGTCGCCAGGCCTTGTCCTACACAGGCCGCACCCGTCAAAATTTCGATCTGCCCTTGACGGATTCGAAGAATGGCGCGACCGGTATCCGGCACACCGACGCCCAGTCCCGTATTTTTGAGCGCACAGGCAATCCCGGCAACTTTCGCAGTCTCATACTCTGTTTTAACGGCCAATAAGGTTTCCTTGATAGCCGTACTTTCATCGGCAATTTGCCCGGTTGCCATGATGGATCCTGGTTCCAGCGCATTGCGGAACCGGATCTCCCATGGGCTCAGCCCTGTCAGTTCAGCCAGCAAATTGAGATTCATTTCGCCGGCGAATGTTGCCTGAGGAACGCCAAAACCCCGGAAAGCTCCAGCCGGCGGATTGTTCGTATAAACCGCCACCCCGCTGATTTCAATGTTTGGAATGGCATAGGGCCCGGACACATGGGTACAGGCGCGTTGAACCACCGGTCCTCCCAACGAGGCATACGCACCGGTATCTGCAACAATCCGCGCCTTCATCGCCACGATCTTTCCCTTGGCGTCGCAAGCTGTCGTCAATGCAATTTCCATCGCATGCCGTTTGGGATGCACTCGGATACTTTCGTGCCGACTCAAGGTCAGTTTTACCGGTTTTCCGGTTTTTTGGGCCAATAGCGCCGCATGATGCTGAACCGATAAATCTTCTTTACCCCCAAAGGCGCCGCCCACCAGTTTGCTGACAACTCTTACCTGGGTTTCCGGCAATCCCAAAATCGCGGCAATTCCGTGAAAATCATCATAGACACTTTGACTTGCAATATAAACCGTCATTCTGCCATTTTCTCCGGGAACAGCCAGCGCGCTCTCCGGTTCCAAAAACGCATGCTCTGTAGGGGGCGTCTGATAATTACGAGTCACTACATGCGCCGCCGTTTGAAGCGCCTGTTGAACATCGCCCCGTGAAAAATCCACTTTGCTCAAAATATTGCCATCCGGATGAATCAACGGCGCGTCTGCCGCCATTGCCGCCTGCGGTGACAAAATCGGCGGCAGTTCTTCATATTCCAGCCGGATCATTTCTACTGCCTGCCGGGCAATTTTTTTTGTCCGCGCCGCGACAAGCGCCAATGCGTCTCCAATATAACGAGTTTCTTCTCCAATAGCGATCATGGCCGGCCAATCATGCTTCAGATGTCCCCACAAGCGCTGACCCGGAATATCCGCCGCCGTCATTACCGTCGCCACGCCCTCCAATGAACAGGCGGCTTCAGTATCAATAGCTAAAACGCGCACTCGAGCAAGTGGCGTTCGCAGTACCGCCGCGTAAAGCATGTCCGGAACTTTCATATCATCGACATATTCGGCGGTCCCCAGTGTTTTATCCACAGCATCAATCCGCGCGGTCCGTTCGCCGACTCCGCTGCCGGCTTTGGCCGGAACCACCAGTTCCCCCCGCAAAGCTCTGGCCGCCATCCTAATGGCTTTTTCGATCTTAACATAACCGGTGCATCGACAAATATTGCCCCGCAAGGCTTCCTTAATCCGAGCCGCAGATGGAGCCGGGTCTTTATCCAGCAACGCTTTGGCGCTGATCACCATTCCCGGTGTACAAAACCCGCATTGTACGGCGCCGGCTTCAGCAAAAGCCCAGCTATATATCTGTTTTTCCCGTTCACTGAGCCCTTCCACCGTAAGAACGGTTTTTCCTTCCATCCGGTTGAGTGTTTGCAAACAAGCTCTCATCGCCAGTCCATTCACCAATATCATACAAGCGCCGCAAGCTCCCTCGCCGCAGCCATTTTTCAGCGAGGTAAGGCAAAGCGTTTCCCGTAGGTATTCCAGTAAGTTTACATCTTCCTCAGCCGTTACAATCTTTCCGTTTACCGTAAACTGAACCATCAGTGTCCCTCCCCCATTGATACCGATGAACGCGGCAGATATTCACCCCCTGGTTCTATCTGGAGTTTTCCCTTATTCAGCACATGGTTTCCCCGCAAAAAAATGTGTCGCGGAAACCCTGCCTGCAGAAACCCTTCATAGGCATTGTAATCAACATTTTGGGTTTGGGTTGCAGCGTGAATTACCGATCGCCGATTGGGATCCCATACTACAATGTCAGCGTCGCTTCCAACTTCCAGTAGTCCTTTGCGCGGGTAAAGGCCAAATAACTTCGCCGCGTTTGCCGATGTACATTGCACAAACTGTTGCAAACTCAATTGCCCGATTTCCACACCAAATGTATATAGCAATCCGAAACGATTTTCGACACCGGGCGCTCCATTGGGAATACGGGAAAAATCCTGCCTCCCCAATTCTTTTTGCCCTTTCCAGTTAAAGGAACAATGATCGGAGCCGATACAAGAAATCGTCTGTTCGGCCACTCCGCGCCACAATGCAGCCTGGTTGCTTCTATGCCGCAATGGAGGCGACATTACATACTTGGCCGCTTCAAAATCGCCTTTTGCATAACAAGTTTCGTCCAATAATAAATACTGCGGACAAGTTTCCGCCGTCACCGGCAACCCGCATTTTTGAGCATCGGCAATCAAATGCATGGCTCTTGCAGTGCTGACATGAACCACATACAGCGCGCAACCGGTAATTTCCGACAGGCGAAGAGCACGGTAAACCGCCTCCGCTTCCGCCGCTTCCGGTCGTGTAAGTGCATGTTGCGCGGGTGAATCATGCCCTGCTTTTTTCGCTTCCCGCACCAGTTCGGCAATCACATCGCCATTTTCGCAATGCAAACATACCCGCAGTCCCCTGTCCCGACAAACACGCATGGTTTTCAGGATCGCGGCATCATCGACCTGCATTGTATTCTTGTAAGCCATATACAGTTTGACCGAGCTTACGCCCTGCGTCTGCGGCAGTGTCGCCAGTTCCTGCAGAACTTCGTCCCGACAGTCACACATCGCCATATGAAATCCATAATCGACAAAGCTTTTTCCCTTGGCCTTCTCATGCCAGACAGTCAACGCTTCCGCCAAATTTTTTCCCCGGCTTTGGGTTGCATAATCAATCACGGTTGTAGTCCCGCCGATTAATGCCGCTCGTGAACCCGTAATATAATCATCCGCCGTAACCGTACTGCCCATATCCAGATCAAAATGGGTATGGGGATCAATGCCGCCGGGGAACAAGTAGCAACCGGTAACATCAATAACCTCATCGTCGCCTGTCGCCACATCAAACCCAAGCCGATCGATAATTTCACCTTCTATTCGAAGGTCTCCACGCTCAATCGACCCGGCATTGACAATCGTACCATTTTTTAAAACAATACCCATATTATTACCTCTTCATGGACATTGAGCAAAGCAATCAGCCGAAATGAATCGCCTGTACCGGGCATCGGCTGATACAAAGTCCGCAGCCGAAACATTCGGCAGGATCAATACCCGCCATTTTTTCCTGCACTTTGATTGCCTCATAGGGGCAACTCCGCGCACAATTTCCGCAACCTATACATTTTTCTGCATCAACAACTGCGGGAACAGCCACTGTGGAGAACGGACGTTCCGTCATCTTTTTCAGCGTGAGTCCCTTTATGTCGTTGACAGACTGATATCCATGGCTATCCAGAAATGCATTCAATTCTCCGGCAATCTTCCGATAAATTGACGGCCCCTTCAGAATGGCCTCGGTACAAATCTGAACGGCTGATGCTCCTGCCATAAACATTTCCGCTACATCTTTGCCGCAGGCAATGCCGCCGACGCCAAAAATAGGAATTTTCACAGCCCGCGCCGCATCAAAAACACAACGGACAGCCAGCGCCTTAATCGCTCTTCCCGACAGCCATCCGTATCCTGTCTGACTCCCCATCAACGGCAATCCGGTTTCCACGTCGATACCCATGCAAGGGCCAAACGAATTAATCATAACCAAAGCATCCGCACCGGCAGCTTCTACCGCCAAGGCAATATCCTGGATATTCGGATGCGGGCTCATTTTTACAAAAACCGGCACGTCTACAGCTGCTTTTGCGGCTTTGACCGTGTCGGTAATCGGTTTCAAATCGTTTCCTATATAATGGCAGGACAACTCCAGCGCATCGGCAAATGGCCTTACCAAAGGCGCAAGTTCGCGAATTTGTTCCGCCGTATACCCAAGTCCGACAATCAAAGGGACTCCTGTCGCCTTTGCCATTGCATATTCGTGCTTCAGCCACTGTTCTTTCGGCAATTCCGACCACAACTCGGTATTCAGCATCCCAATCTGAACATCGGAAATGCAGGGACGAGGAATTTGCGCAGGCTCCACAGAAATCGTTTTGCTTACGATCGCCCCCGCTCCGCCTTGGGCTGCAGCGACGCAGGCCTTTCCGTCCCGTGTGGGCGGTCCGGCTGCAGGCATCAGCGGCGAGGCAAAATGAAGACCACAAATTTCAACCGATAAATCAGCCAATTTCATTCCCCTCCATTTTTTTATCCGAACTCGGCTTTTTCTCAACGCTTAATCCGGCCATCAGCAATCCCAGCGTTTTCTCATCCGCGGCTTCCGCAGACAACACGTCCATAATTCGCCCGTCAAAGAATACAGCCACCCGATCACTCAATTTCTGAACCTCATCCAGTTCCTCGGAAATCAAAATAATGCCCATTCCCGCCTGACTCGCATCCAGCAACATTTCATGCACATACTCGGCAGCGCCGATATCCAGTCCGCGTGTCGGATAGGCGGCAACCAAAACTTTGGGCCGGCGGGTAATCTCTCGCGCCAAAATCAGCCGCTGTATATTTCCGCCGGACAGTTTCCCTGTCAGGGTCTCCAAGTCCGGCGTTTTAATGTCATACTCATTAACTAGCGTCTCGCTGTGTGATTGGATCAGCGACATATTCAAAAAACTGTTTTTCGAAAAAGGTGCATCTCCATGATCTTTCAGCAACAAGTTTTCCCATATTTTAAACGAAGGAATGGTTCCCACATGCAATCGGTCTTCCGGCACATACCCCATTCCCTTGTCAATAATCTTTTTCGGCGGGCAATGCGTGATTTCCTCCCCCGCCAGCAGGACTTTCCCTGCATCTACGGGCCGTAACCCGCTAATTGCTTCAGCAAATTCCTTCTGCCCATTGCCGGAAACACCGGCTATCCCCAAAATCTCGCCAGGCCGAACACCCATGCTGATACCTCGCAGCGCCGGTGTTCCCATATTGTTGGTAACGCACAGGTCCTCCACGCTCAATACGTAGTCACCCTGGACAACCCGCCGCTCCCGCGCAATCTTTTTCGAGTCTCTTCCCACCATCATCCGGGCCAATTCTTCCGGGTTGGTGTCCCGGGTATCCACGGTTCCCACTTTCTTTCCGTCCCGCAATACCACAACCCGTCCGCTCACTTCCATTACTTCATGAAGTTTATGGCTGATGATAATGATCGAACGTCCCTGTTGCGCCATGGTTTTCAATAATCCAATCAGCTCTTGCGCTTCTTGCGGTGTCAGTACTGCGGTCGGTTCATCCATAATTAACAGATCAGCGCCGCGATACAGCGCTTTGATAATTTCCACACGCTGTTGCTCGCCAACGCTCAGTTGCCAAACATAGGCGTCCGGATTTACTGAAACACCGTATGCAGCTCCGATTTCGACAATTTTTTTCGCCACCGGCGCCAAATCCAACAAAGCGCCTTTTTCCGAAGGCATTCCCAAAGCAACATTTTCACTGACAGTCAAGGTAGGCACCAGCATAAAATGCTGGTGCACCATGCCAATGCCTTTGTCGATAGCCGATCGGGGAGAGTCGATATGAACAGGTTCGCCATTAATGAAGATACAGCCTCCATCCGGCTGATACAGGCCATACAGAACATTCATCAGTGTGGTTTTCCCGGCGCCGTTCTCGCCCAGCAACGCCAGCACTTCCCCCGCTGAAATATCGAGGTTGATATGGTCATTGCTGAGAACGCCGGGAAACCGCTTGACGATATCCCTCATTTCCAGTCGATTGATCTTGCTGCTCATTTTTCCACTCCCCCGGTCGGAAACCAAATTATTTGGACAAATCGATTTTAATGGTTCCTGCGGCAATATCTTTCTTTGTCTTTTCCACCAGGGCTTTTACATCCTGAGGAATTTTTCCTTCCAGTTTGGGATTATATTTCAGATCCAACATCCCGTCGGCAAAAGAAAGCGTCAGATGTTGTCCTCCCAGTGTACCGCTTTTTCGAAGATCTATCATTTTGGTGAGGACTTTTTCCCAGTTGTATACTTGTGAAGCCAGTACTGCATCCGGCGCAACCGCACTTTGGTCCATGTCGGTAGACAACCAGTAAGTTCCCGCTTTTCCGGCTACCGCTTTAATGGCTCCCACGGCCTGCTGCGAGGATCCCGTCAACAGATCGGCGCCGGCATCCATGTGTGTTTTGGCAATTTCACCGGCTTTTACAATTTCATTAAACGAACCGGTATAGGCAATACGGGTTTTAACGTCACCACCGGCAGCAGCAACGCCTAACATAAAGCCCTTGTTGTATTTGATCGCATCGCCGGCTTCAACGGGGCCAACGATGCCAACGATTTTGGACTTGGACATCTTGGCCGCCAAAACGCCCAGCACATAAGCGCCTTCCTGCGCTTGCGGATCATAGGCGAAAATATTG
>CAZSRN010000103.1:0-3074 GCA_964609115.1 uncultured Veillonellaceae bacterium
TGATCATCATTCTGATCCCGGAACTCATCCTGTCCGCAGAAGAATATGAAGCCATCCTGTCCGGGCGGTAAAAAGGCGCGGGAAGATACCTCCGCACCAGACACCACCCATTCCCCAACCCCAAAAAATATGCGGAATCAGCGCCACGCGCCGGATGGGTGGTGCTGGTTCCGCGAATAGCGGTAATGACTCCTGCCGGATTTTTCTGGTAGGAGTTTTGTATTTTGCAGCGAAGTGCTTTGCATGAGTTCGCGAGGTTCGAAAAAATCATTTTCCCTCTTACGGGACTGATTCAGCCATTGAGCTTTTTGTCTACATGCGCAACAATGAGTGCCAAGGTGCGTAACTTCATTGCTTCTTCGATCCTGATCGGCAGGTTGAAGGTTTCTTCCGCATCCGCCATAATCCAGCTGAACGCCAGTGAATCGACCCCGAGGACGCTAAAATCCGTATCTTCCTTCAATGTCGAGGGCTCGAGTCCTTTCACCCGCTTCAGGATGATCTCCCGGAAGTTCTTTTCAATTGTCAGTTTGTCCATTATAATTTCTCCTTTAGTTTTTTGTTCTCAGGGGGCTTCTCTCGTTAGTTCCGCCAGACGTTGGGTTGCAAGTTCCCGCAGCTTGAATCTCTGGACTTTGCCGCTGCTCGTCAGCGGATATTCGTCAACAAAAAAGAAATAGTCCGGGACTTTGTAGATGGCGATATGCTGACGGCAATACCGCTTCATTTCGACTACGTCAGCCGTGTCGCCCGGTTTTAGACGAACGAAAGCAATCGCCTCTTCTCCGTAATACCCGGAGTGAACGCCGACTACTTGCGCATCCAGCACTTTCGGGTGAGTCAGCAGGAAATTTTCGACTTCGGCGGGGGAAATGTTCTCGCCGCCACGGATGATCAGGTCCTTAACCCGGCCGATGATTTTGTAGCAGCCATCAGCGTCGACGATGGCCAGATCGCCGGTGTGGTACCAACCATCAGTGTCAAGGACTTTCGCGGTTTCTTCCGCCATGCGATAGTAACCCAGCATGAGCGATGGACTCTTCACGCAAAGCTCACCTTGCCCGCCAACCGGCACGGTTTCGCCAGTCGCCGGATCAACAATTCGGAGGACGATTCCCTGCATGGCCGTCCCGACGGTTTCCGTCCGTTTCTCCATAGTCCCCAATGGCGGCGAACTCAGGACGGAGAGGGATTCGGTGGTCCCATACAGTACGCCGAACTCCGGCGCCGATAAATTTTCGCTCACACGGGCGACCAGCTCCGGCGGGCAAACCGCACCCCCCATATTGCCGCCGCGCATTGCGCTGAAATCATACGAGCGCCCTTCAAGCACAGCCAAGGCGGCGATAAACATGGTCGGAATTCCGTTCACGAAGGTAGCCCGATATTTTTCCAGCGACTCCAAAAGGTCCAACGGTAGGAAACGCTCCAACAACACGACGCTGCCACCGGCTTCCAATGCGGCAAGCACTTCGCTGAGGCCATACACATGGAACAGTGGCAGAGGTGTGCACAAGATATCGTCTGCACCGAACCCATCCCGGTTTCTGCTGGCCGAAAATATCGCCAGATACGCTTTTTGGCTTAACATGACGCCTTTGGGCGCGCCGGTTGTCCCCGACGTGTACTGAATACTGAAAATATCGTCGCCCGTTACTGCGTTTGTCCGCGCAGCGAAAGCCGTCTCATCTACCGTCTGCCCCTGCGCCAGAAAAACGTTCCAGTTCACAAGATCCTCATATTCCGCGCCGCCGAGCAGAACGGCTTGCGTGAGTTTGGGCAGACAGCTTCGCACTTCCCGCAGAAATTCCACATAGTCGCCGTTGTCGGTATGCCCGTCGGACAGAAACAACAGACGCGTGTCGGAGTGTTTCAGTACATATTCCAGATCGTATGGCCGGTAACTGGTTTTGAGAAATACCAGCGGAACTCCCACTTTCGCGCAACCGAGGGCGACAGCCATCACTTCCGGCACGTTGGGCGCCCAGATCGCCGCATGATCTTCTTTGGTAAGTCCAGCCGCAACAAGCGCCCGGGCCACCCGATCCGATTCCCGCTTCAACTCCGCATAGGTCTGGTTCAGCTTCCGTTCCGGCCAGATGAGAGCGGTCTTTTCGCCCTGCTCGGCCGCACGTCTTTCGATAAGCTCGCCAAATGTGCTGTTTCGGGTGGCCGCCCAGTCCTGACGGATGATTCGCCCCAGTTCCCTGGCCCGTTTCGAGGCCAGAAAGATCTTGTCAAAATCTGGAGTTCTCACCACCTGCTGCATCAGCATCCCGTCATCTCCAAACCAGCGTGGCAAAGCACCGCCAAGGAAAAAACCGCGCCGACGTAAAATTGTGACTGCGGCTCCGCAAGCCGGTTCAGTCAGGCGGAAGGCTACTTGGATGACGAGAGCGCCGGCGACAGAAGCTTGACTAACAAACCGGGCCAGGCAGAGCTCGAAATCTTCGCCCAACAACTCGAATTGGATGCGGGCCACGCCGCCGACACCAAAAGTCTGGATGCTCCCCCGGGTTTTTACACTGGCTGGCAGGGGCGCCGTGGACGGAAGGAAAGTGGTCGCATCGTTCCAAGTTGAATAGATGAAACGCAACGCTTCTTCATAAACGGCAGGGAGATAAAGGGTTTGCGCCCGGGGGGCAGTGCTCCGGAACATCAGCAGGGCGGAAATCCGTTCCGAATCGGTTGAAATCTCATTCAACGCTTTTGCATACGCTGCTCCCGACATCAAGCCGACTTCGATGCCGGTTTCTGTAGAACCAAACTCAAGGCTCAGCTGCTGGGTCACCAAATGATTGCACACCGCCTCGCCCCAGATGTTCCGGATGTTATAAATGCTCGGCAATACTTCCATGGAAAAAGCAGCCAGGCGGAACGCCACGTCGGAAACCCGGCTGTCGTGTCGAATCATCATCTGGCCGCATTCGTACAGTTCCGGATTGGGCGGCGAAGAGCGGTACAGGGCGAAATGTCCCACCACTTCCCCCGCAGCGTTGCGGGCTACAGCTCGATATGTTTCGCCGGATTCGGTTTGGCGGAATCGCTCAGTGCAGCGATGAACTGTCCGGTTG
>CAZSRN010000103.1:3084-7575 GCA_964609115.1 uncultured Veillonellaceae bacterium
GATCGCCGCTGGGTCATAGACGCTCTTCACGGGATATTCATCGCCGTAGACATCCCGGTACAGCGCTACTACGTCGACAGCGTCACCGGGCCGGAACTGGTCGACTTGATATTCTTCAGGCATGTTCATCCTTCCTTAAAAGCAGGGGGTACCCTTCACTTAGACTATTTCTTTCTATGTTCGGCGGCTTGTGCTGTTTTCCTGCCTTTATTTCAAACAACGGCCAAGAGATGAACCTTGGAGTGCGTTGCGTTGATAGGGCTGAAGCAAGTTCGTTTGCCAGGAGTTTTTATCAATGAAAAAGGTGATTTTGGAAGATGTTTTAATCAGGAATGGTTTTGCATTTGAGTTTATACATTATAATAGATCCATCAGAACAGCCAAATAAGTTGCGGAAAAGACAACTTTAAAGGTTGATCCGCATGCTTTGTTTAAGTTAAATAAAGTGGTTGGATCGGTAGAATAATTTTGGAGGATCATGGGATGAGTATTGGCTATGCGTGCCTGACGGTCGATGTTCCGGGGACAAAACAGCGGACCTGCATGCTGAAAAACGCCACCCCGGATGTTTTGAGGAAATTGATACAATCGAACTTGGAAGCATTGAATAAAATATTGGACTATAACATACAAAACGGCATCCGGCTGTTTCGTATCAGTTCGGATATCATCCCGTTCGGGTCACATTCTGTGAATACGTTAAGATGGTGGGAGGAATTCAACGATCAACTGAAGGAGGTCGGGCAGAAAGGACTGGCCCATGGCATACGCTTTTCCATGCACCCAGGGCAATACACCGTACTGAATTCACCGGACGAAGCGGTGGTGGCGCGGGCGGTGGAAGATTTGCGGTATCACGGTCGATTTTTGGATGCAATGGGTTTGGGCGCCGAACACAAGATCATTCTTCACATCGGCGGCATTTATGGCGACAAGACTGCTGCAGCCCAACGCTTTATTCAGCAATACCGCTGTTTGGACGGAAATATCCATCGTCGGCTGGTGATTGAAAACGATGACCGTCAGTATACCATAGCCGACGTGCTTTCGATTGGCGAAAGTGAAGGGATTCCCGTTGTGTTTGACAATCTTCATCACCAAGTGAATTCGGACGACACCCATTCGGAGATGGAATGGATCGTTGCTTGCAGAAGCACTTGGAAAGCAGGGGACGGCCTTCAAAAGCTGCATTATTCTCAGCAGGACACAGGAAAACGGCCCGGTTCTCATTCCGCCACACTGGATGTTGATGAGTTTTTGCAGTTTTATACACGTCTTCCCCAACAGGATGTAGACATCATGGTGGAAGTCAAAGACAAAAATTTGTCTGCGATAAAATGTATAAACGCAATTGCCTCCGTTGATTCCATACCCCGCACCTATCCGCACAAAAAGTCAGGAGAACAGATATCGCACCTTCTATAATGATGTCAAACGGAAAGAAGTGAAACGGTTTGAACTGGATCGCCGGAATACAACATGCCATTGACTATATCGAAAAAAACATAACGCAAGAACTGGATTATGGCGAGATCGCCAAGGAGGCGTATTCCTCCAGCTTTCATTTCCAGCGCGTGTTCGGAATTCTCTGCGGCCATACGCTCGGCGAGTACATCCGCGCCCGTCGGCTTACACTTGCGGGGATGGAACTTGCGGCATCCGAAATTAAGGTTATCGAGGCCGCATTGAAATACGGCTACGACAACCCCGAAAGTTTCGGCCGGGCGTTTGCAAAATTTCATGGCATTACGCCTTCGCAGGCAAAAAACGCCGGTGCAAATCTCAAAGTGTTTTCAAAGCTTTCCGTTAAACTTGCTTTGGAGGGTGGTCATATTATGGAGTACAGAATCGAAGAAAAGGAAGCATTCAAGGTCATTGAAAAAGTCAAATCATTCTCGACCAAGGAAGACTCGAACCTGAAGGAGATACCGGAATTCTGGAGACATTCGAAAGCCGACGGAACGATCGGAACGCTGTACGGTTACTGCGGCGGCTCGGAGTTTGACGGTCAGATTTTGGGTATCTGCTATGGAGATGGGTGTTCTGCGGAATTTTTGTACTCGATAGCTTCAGGCTACACTGGAAACGCACCCGCACCTGACGGTTTCCGTGTAAACGAAATCCCCGCAAGAACATGGGCGATATTCAAATGCAAAGGCGCAATGCCGGATGCAATACAAGAGCTTTGGCGCAGAATCTACACCGAGTTTTTCCCGACTTCGGATTACGCGCCGAAAAATGAAATGGATTTTGAGGCGTATCCTGACGGCGACTTGTCTTCACCGGATTATGAAAGTGAAATATGGGTTGCTGTTGAAAAACAATAAAAGCCAAAAGAAACAAAATATGCGCGATGACTTTTTTAAGGAGGCGGCTGACAAGCCATTTCGCTGATGCTATAATACAAACTGTGTCTGTTTACATGCGGCACGCTGGGAATGCATGCCGCATGTTTTCTTTATATAAAGTCCTATTTGGCAAACGGGAGTCTTTTATGTCTGCATTTGTGCAAAAAAAGGTTATTTTTTTGGGAGGTATGTTCATGAAAAAATCACTGGTATTCACACTGCTGTCCATTCTTCTGTGCGCAATGTTGGTTGCAGGTTGCGGTGATGAACCCACTGCGCAGCAAAAACAAGCGGATATGGACAAAGCTTTTACTACGCTGGGGGAACAACTTACTCGGTTTACAGGTCTTTCAACCAAACTTGACCGAAGCGCCGATGACTTCAACAATAAAAAAATCAATGCCGGACAGATAAAACAACAATTTGAATTGATGGGTGCGGAATATCGCGATATTGCGGCCAATATCAAGAAAATTGCAGTTCCGCAATGGCTTTCGACAGAGGACAAGGCCAAGTTTGAGGACATGAAAAAGCAATACGTCGAAGCCAATGAAGCGATGGGCCTTTTCCTGCCGACTTATATTAAGATCATGGTGGAAGATAAGGGAACCAAGGATGATTTGGCGAAATTAAAGGAATACAATGCGATCAGAACAGATCGCGCCAAGAAAGGGGCCGCAATTGTCGCCCATTTTGAGAAGGGGACCTGGAAATAAGTCAGCAAAAACATTTTGAAAAAGTTGACGAAAAAAACAAAAAAGGTTTAAAATGAGACTACAACGGGACCTTACAACGGGATATTACAATGTAACGTTACAATCTTGAGGATAATACAAAGGGACGTTACAAAGGTAAACTGTACCTCATCAAGCGGACAATATGAAAATAAATGATTTAAGCAGCCTTGGTTCGAACGTTCATCGAACTGAGGCTGTTAGTTTTATTTGGACTATTGGAAGGATATCCAGTTCGCGAAAATTAATGACGACACAAAAGCGGGAAGGATTTTGTGTAAAAGTATGGAAGAATGAAAGAGGAAAATTAAGCATTTTATGGGTAGGAAAGACATATGAGTTGTTCAAAAAGGCTGGATCGATTCTTGCTTGGTGAAGCGAATCTGCCACTGGAAAGCGTCATCCTGTTGATCGGCGGAATGGCGCTGGCGGTTACCGGTGGTTTGCTTTTTCCTGTCTCCGCCGGAAGGCTTTCCTACTACGAAAACGGATTCTTCGGATTGTTGTTGATCGTTTTCGCCCTGCAAACGATTACTCTGGGTAAAACTCCTTTTGGTGACATGCGACGATCCCAAGCTTTGTTCGCTTTCGGACTTGCCGTCGCCTCTATCGGTATTGTTACCTGTTTTATTCCCGGTCTTTTTGGCCGTTTTCCCCGCAGTCTGCTTTTCGTTTGTTTCGGTCTGGGGGGCATACTGCAGCTGATGCAAATGTACCTTGACAAAACCAAGCTGCATACGTGGATGCGTTTGGGAGGTATATTTCACCACCTGGTTTTCGCCTGCGTAAGCGTATACGGGCTGTCGATACTGGCCGGATTCCTGCTTTGGACACAACTCCTGTTGCCAACGTCCATTACGGCGGAGATTATGATCCTGTTCGGGCTTGCGGTCATTTATCTTGGCGGCGTACTGCGGTTGGTTTATCGCGCTTATCCTGAGGCGGAACCATCCTGCGGCGACCCGATCAAGAACGGCTTCTCCTTCGACCACTCCATGTTGTTGCTTACCGGTGTTTTCATGATTCTGCTCGGCACGTTGCTGATCCCCGTGAATCTGGGGTTGCTCCCTTTTGCGGAAAACGGACAACTGGGGCTGCTCATGATTATTTTTGCCCTTCAGATGCTTGCATCCGGCAATACCCCCATCGGACCATTTCCCCACCGTTCATTGTTCATGGTGAGTTTAGGGGTTCTGTTTGCGGCGCTGGGAATCGTTTCCTGCGTTATTCCCAATATCCTGGTTGCCCCGCTGACCCGCCTTGTGGGTGTGCTCAATATTCTCGGCGGGATGGATTCCTGCGACGAGGGCAAGGTGTTGCTAGACGGCATAGAGGTCAGCAGCCTTTCTGAAAGGGAGCTGACAGATTACAGAAGATATGAGGTAGGTTTTGTCTTTCAGTTTTATAAC